>CALBLZ010000165.1 GCA_937895715.1 uncultured Candidatus Berkelbacteria bacterium | reverse complement strand
GGACGAATGCGGAAGGCGCCGAGCTGAATTACATCTTTGTCAGCCTCGATCGTAACCAGCTTGTTGCGGCCGGTAAGATTGAACTCCTCCATACGACCCTTAACGATACCGAGGGTGATCGGCGTTCCGTACATAGTAGGGAATCCAAGTCGCTCGATAATGTACGGAATGGCACCAACGTGGTCCATGTGACCGTGGGTAATGACTACGCCGCGGATCTTATCCTTTTTGTCGTCGAGGTAGCTTACATCTGGAATGAGGTAGTCTACACCAAGCATCTCTGAGTCTGGGAATAGAAAACCCATGTCGACGATGATGATATCGTCGCCGTACTCGAAGAGTGTCATGTTCTTACCAATCTCTTCTAGCCCACCAAGTGGAATAATGCGCACCTTCTTTTCTGGTGAAGCACCAGGAGGAAGTGGGGAGCGAGAAGGTTGGGCCACGTTGCTTACAGGAGATGGAGCGTTGTAGGCCCCAGGGCTCATTACCGGAGCAACACTGCGGTTGCCCTGGTTAAATTGCTGACGAGGCGGTAGTGGAGGCCGCTGCGGAATGTGTGGACGGCGGTCACCAGCTGGTCGAGGGGCCGGATTCTCACCCTTGCGAGGCTGGGCAGCTTGGTAGAATACGGTCTTTTTTACAGGCTTGCCATCGGCAGAATCGCCGGAGTCAGCAGTAGCTGGTGAAGGAGAAGTTTGTGGAATCTCCGGAACGCGAGGACGGAATGGTTCACGCGGTGCGGATGGTAGACTCCTGGTTGGGAGGGGTTGGGTTGTAGTTGAGAGCTTGCTTTCTGGAATCGGAAGCGGGGTTTTTCGGCTGCGGCCGCGGCGTTTTTCAGCTTTGCGACCTCCGGCGTTTTCTTCTGAGAAAACGTCCTTTTTTGTAGTAATGTTCATACAATAGTTAATTTCTTGAGAACTTGAGGGATGACCTGAAAGTCTTCCTCGAGTGTTTTTCGCATGCCACCGTTATAGAGGGCGACTGCGGGGTGATAGAGAGCTAGGTACACTTGGTTGTTATAGCGTTTTGGCTGTCCGTGTACCTCAGATATTTTTTGATTAGGAATAAAGTGGGAAAGGGCGTGGCGCCCAAGGGTGACAATAAGTTTTGGCTTGATTACAGCAATCTGGTGATCAAGGTAGCGTGGCGCGCAGACCTCCTTTTCGTCAGGAAGGGGATCACGGTTACCAGGCGGCCGACATTTCACAATGTTGGTAATGAATACATCTGAACGCTTGAGTCCGATGGTCTCGAGAAGACTATCGAGCAAGCGACCTGATGCTCCGCAGAATGGAATGCCTTGTTGATCTTCATTTTTGCCGGGGCCTTCGCCCACAAACATAATGCTGGCATGAGGATTGCCTTGGCCGGGAACAGCGTTAGTGCGCTCTTCACAGAGGCGGCAAGCAGTACATCCACGGATCACTTGTGCAAGCTGGTCTAACTCCTGTGTTGTAGTATCTATCGTGGCTGAAGCGCTATTCATGCTATCTGGCATACGTAAAAAGACGCGATGCGCTGATTGAGAAGGTAATATCGGCCGAATAGTCGGTCAGGACAAGAGAGAAACAAACAAGGTGTACTCAGAGTATAGGCGATGGGGGGTGATTTGTCAATCTGACTCGAGTAACGTTCGGTAATTTTGCTTCTGCGGCATAGGTGTTGAGCTCTTTAACAAGTGTTCCTTCAATCAGGTGGAACTCGAGCTGTAGTGCGAGTGGAACATACAAGGTGAGCACACCGTTCTTTATCGATATTGCCTGCACTAAATCAGGATAGAGCTCCTCGGCTTTTGTGCAGATCAAACCCGCAGCAACCCGTGCTCCCATACCACGCGCTGCGAACTGGCGGCCACTTAGTACATCGAGGCGCTTCCATCCCATTAGCGTTCTCCTCTGAATTCTGCCGCAATTGCATCGCTTGTGCGGGCGTCAGGGGCTGAAAACAGCTGCTGTCCTGGCGCAAGCGGCTCGTTAAAGTATGCGCGGAGCACCTCTTCAGCCACAGGAACAGAGGAGTAGAAACTTTCGCCACCACCCTCAATCAAGATCGCAAATGCGATCTCTGGATTATCGTAGGGGGCGAATCCTGTAAACCAAGCGTGGGTGAGACCTTTATCGCCAAACTGAGCGGTACCAGTTTTGCCAGCTGCCTTAACGGTTAGATTGTTGAGCAAGCGAGCTGAGCCACTCTCTACAGCCTGGCGCATACCCTCACGCACAATCCTAAGGTTACCAGGGCTGGTAAATCCTTCTCGGATTGCTTCTGGTGCGATCTCAGTGCGCGAGCCTGTAGTTGGATTAATGAGTGCTTCGGCAAGTTTTGGCTTCCACAGGGTTCCACCATTTGCGATTGCTACAGTGGCATTTGCCATCTGGAGGGGTGTAGTTAGGAGGTAGCCTTGGCCAATTGCCATCTGGTAGGTGTTACCGATATACCATGGTTCCTTTACAACCCGCTCCTTCCACTCGGGACTTGGCAGGAGGCCAGCGACTTCGCCAGGCAGATCGAGGCCTGTATTTTCACCAAGACCAAAACTGGCGAGGTACTGTCGCAACTTGGTGATACCAAGGCCTCGGAATTTGCGCTCTTCCCAGCCACCACCTAGCGCATAAAAGAAGATGTTGTTGGATTCAGCCAGCGCCTTGCGGGTATTGGTTTGGCCGTGAAACTTCCAGTCAGGAAAGCGAAAGTCTCCAATCAGAATTGCTTCCGGGGTATCCATCTGAGTGTTTGCAGTAATCAAGCCCTCTTGTAGACCCGCGGCCGAAACCAGTGGCTTAAGCGTGGATCCTGGCGTGAAGACACCCTGAGTTGCGCGATTGAGTAGCGGGGTGCCCGGGTCGTTGAGGAGCTTGCTGTACTCTGCATTCGAGATTCCCTGAGCAAAGGAATTTGGTGAGTAGTCCGGTAGTGAAACCATAGCTCGAACTGCCCCGGAGCGCGGGTCCATAATTACGACACTTGCCCCGAGTGTTGGCTGGTTACCGTACCGTTGAGTGCGATTTGCAAGCTCACGGTTGAGGGCGTCAGCAACCGCTTGCTGCAGTTTGGCATCGATTGCCAACTGAAGTGTATTGCCCGTAACAGGATCACTGCCAGTGCCATCGCTTAGCTGGCGAACAAGCTCACCTTGAGCATTTACTTCGGCGCGTAGTTTTCCAGGTGATCCGGTAAGCTGTTGGTTGTACTGTCGTTCAAGCCCTGTTTTCCCAGTTTGTTGGTTGAGAGAGGCCCCTTCGGCGAGATCGGATTCAGAAACACCCCCTACAAACCCAGCCAAGTGGGAAAATGATGCGAGCTCTTGGTAGCTTCTAATCGGAATTTCGGTGAGCTGGATTCCGGGAACGGCGAAGAATTGCTCGCGGTACAGAAGGCTCTCTTCTTTGCTGAGCTTGGTTTTAACGGCAAATGGTTCGGGATCTTTTAGGCGGTTCCCCTCAATAAAGGATATGGTTTGCGCATCAAGATTGGCGAGGGTGCGTAGCTTTTCGTACACTGCCTCACGCTCACTCTTTTTTGAGGGGAGCGTTTGCGGGTTAACCGCCAGTGCTACCTGCCGACTATTTTGGGCAAGTACGGTGCCGTTGCGGTCTGTAATGAGGCCGCGCTCGGGCTGAGTGGTAATCACCCGGATACTGTTTCCTTCGGCGAGACTTTTGTTCTCTGTTGCCCGGGTTACCTGTAGCTGGAAACATTGAAAGAATAATGCGCCACCAACTACTACAATGAGCGCAGTAAAGAGGGGGTACTGCCTGGCGGTGCGGTCTTCTACAAGCTCGGCTTGCTCAAGCTCCTGCGGAGGAATGCTATACGTGCCGTCACCCTCTGATTCAAACGAATCGAGGGTACTGTGTTCGACAGGGTTCCCAAATATGTCGAAGTGGTTCATGCGAGCTGAGGTTGCTTACTGGACCGTGTGGTGTAGGCACTATACGCCCACAGCAAGCTTAGGGCAAGCACCACAAGTACTGAGACTAAAGAGTTCTGAATACTTGCAATAGGTAGGGTGAGCAGAAGAAAAAGGGTGGTGTGAACCAGGTAGAGAATCACCAACTGCACAAACGGACTCGTAAAGCGCAAGGTGAGCGGCGCTAAGTATAGTGTGATATGCATCACCAAAACTATCAAAAGGAATATCCCAGGGCGGTAGCTACCAAGTAGCTCCAAGCAGATAGCTGCTCCTACAAGCATGCTGGATACAGAAGTGCTTTTGGCAATAAATAGGTGGTAGGTGGAAAGTCCTAACCCGATCACGAGCACCGGTACAGCTATGCTACCGAGGAGTGTGATGGAACAGAGCGCGATAAGGAATCCTGCAGTGAATGAGAGCGTTCTCATTGTTGGTTGGTCAGGAGAATGATCAGTGACTCAATACTATTTGGATCGTAGGGAAGGGTTACCCGAAAACTCTGGCTTAGGCTGTTTGGGCTGCTACTAAGCTGCTCGACCGAACCAATCGGAATACCCTGCGGCAGAGAGCCGCCTAGTCCGCTCGTCTCTACCAAGGACCCAACCTCAATTAGCACACCCTGGTTAACTTCTTTAAAGCTAACCGTGTTGCCATCTCCTTGTAGTATTCCATTCTCCTTCTTGGTAGCAACCCAAGCCTGCAGAATCGATTTTGGTGAGGTGATCAGGCGAACAATCGAGGTTGACTCCCGCACGGTTTCCACACGGCCAGCAAGTGAACCCTGGTAGATAGCTGGCTGACCCTGCCGAATACCTTGGGCACGGCCTGCATCGATGGTTACCGTGCGGTCGAGGGGGTCGAGTCCTTGAATGATAATCTTGCTGAATACCTTGTTAGTGTCGCGGACTACCCCGGTTATGCCGAGTTCTTTGCGCAGGGATTCGTTCTCTCGGCGTAAACCCTCTTGGTCACTTAGCTGTTGCTGAAGGGTTACAACCTCGGCCTGTAGCCGTGCTCGTTCGTCCTGGATTTCGCCAATCTGTCCAAGGTTGTAGAAGTAATTCTGTACAGAGATACCGCTGCCACTCAGAAAGCCGGTTAACGGAGAAAGGAAGCGGGTAGTGCGATCGCGCAGCCAGCCCACCTGACTAACCGGGATAACGAGGATCACCAGAATGATAACCGCGTAGGTGATGAGACGTCGGGGCATAGGCTAGCGGTAGACGGTAGGGAGGAGTACTTCTTGGAGGTGATCGAGGTTTTCAAGTACCTGTCCGGTGCCTCGTGCAACACAGCTGAGAGGGTCTTCGGCAATAAACACTGGAATATGTACCGCCTCTTTCAAGAGCTCGTCTAGGCCGCGGAGAAGGGCTCCGCCGCCCGCCAGTACAATGCCACGGTCCATAATATCGGCAATGAGCTCTGGGGGTGTCTCTTCGACAGTTAATTTTACTGCCTCAACAATTGCCCCTACAGATTTACTGAGAGCCTTGCGAATTTCTTCGTCAGTTACCTGAATCTCTTTTGGCAAGCCGGTAATTAGGTCGCGGCCGCGCATTGGATAGGTGAGGCGTTCGCCAGTTGGGTAGGCTGAACCAATGGCAATCTTTATGTCTTCGGCACTGCGCTCGCCAAGGAGAAGGTTGTGTTCGTCTCGGGCAAAGCTGATGATATCTTCGTTTAACTCATCACCTGCAACACGTAGAGAACGAGAGGTGACGATGCCGCCGAGTGAGATAACTGCAACTTCTGTGGTGCCGCCGCCGATATCTACAACCATGCAGCCGGCCGCCTCTTGCACCGGGAGGTTGGCGCCGATTGCCGCTGCCATCGGCTCTTCAATTAAGGACACTTGGCGAGCTCCAGCGTTAAGTGCCGCTTCTTCTACAGCGCGACGTTCTACCTCAGTAACGCCGTAGGGAATACCAACCACGACGCGAGGGCGTGGAACTAGGGAGAATCGGGCCTTGTGAACCTTATCGATGAAGTACTTGAGCATTGCCTCGGTCACTTCAAAGTCCGACACCACACCGTCGACGAGGGGGCGGATGGCAACGATATGCGCAGGGGTTCGGCCAACCATTCGCTTTGCCTCCTCACCAATTGCAAGAATCTGCTTGTTTTTCTTGTTTATTGCAACAACGCTTGGTTCGTTAATGACGACACCTCGACCCTTGACGTATACAAGAGAAAAAGCAGTACCGAGATCGATACCAATGTCGTGCGAAATCCGGCTCGCGAGCCGGTCAAAGAAAGGAATGCGCATGTCGCCAGCGTAGCATTTCAGATTGAAAACAGCAATTAGAACTGGCTTAGCTTCTGCTCGTGCTCCGCTAACGTTTTTGAGGGATAGAGCTGTCCATTGCGATGGAAGAAATACAAATAGGAATGATCTTCGGGTTGGTAGGCAGCTGTAATGCTGGCGATGCCGGGGTTAGCGATTGGCCCAGGCGGTAGCCCAACCGTGCGATAGGTGTTGTAGGGAGAGTTTACCGAAACATAGTCGTTGCGGGTGATTACTCCCCAGAATTTGAAGTCTTGTTTTACTTCTGCTGCCGCCAGAGCAAGTGAATCCTTGCCGTACTGGGTGGTTGGGTCGGCGTCGAGCTTCATGCCAATGCGGAGGCGATTGAGGTATACCCCAGAGATCGTGGCGCGTTCGGCATTGGTCTGAGCTTCACGTTCAATAATTGAAGCGAGAATAAGCGCTTGGTCAGCAGAGGTAAGTCCTTTTGGCAGGGGTGTGTCGCTCAACTTGGCGACTCGATTGTTGTAGTTTTTAGTTAACTCGGCAACCACATCACCGGCCGGTGTGTTTGCAAAGAATCGGTAGGTGTCGGGGAAAAGCTTGCCCTCAAGGTTCGCAGAAGCAGCTAGGAAGGCGTCGTAGTCACACACACCGGCAACATCAAGTTGCCGTGCAATCTCTTCTCGGCGCTTGCCTTCAATGATCGTTACTTTAATATCTGGAACCTTTTGTTCTGCTACCAGACGATTGCGCTCATCTCGCTGAGTTACGGCATAGCGCACCAAGAAAATAGAACCGATCAGAAGGCTTGCAAAGATAATACCGAACCCAATCAGAAAACTCTTATGCATGGGGGGAGGGGTTAGCCTCCAGGTAGTCTTGGAGGAGGACGGCTGCCGCTCCAGCGTCCTTATCGGCCTCCGGGAAAAGTTGGCGGGCATCTTGGGTGCTTAGGTACTCATTAACACGGATGATGGGGATATTCAGTTCACGTTCGGCTAGTGCTGTCTCGAGGTGCTTAATCAGGTGTATGGTCTTCATTGCCTGCTGGGTTGGAGAGTCATCTTCGTTAGCCGGAACGCCAGCGATAACAGTGGCTACTTCGTGCACTGCTATGAGGCGGATAATCTCCTCCATTAACTGAGCGGTATGAGGCGGTTCCCAGTTAATGGTACTGAGTGGTTCAGCAATGAGTCCGCTCACACTCAATGCCACCCCCGTTCGCTTTGTGCCAAAGTCGAGCGCGAGGTAGGGGCTATTCATACTGAATCTGTACGGTGATAGCGCCGCTGCTCAGTGGCAGACGGGCTAGTGGCCACCAGGCAGGGGTGCGGCTTATTGTCACGTTTGTAGTAGGGGTTTTGTCGCGCACAAGCTGGGCTGCGTCAGCCTCGGCTTTACCAGCGATAGCATCTTGTAGTCCGTTTGTACTAAAGATTGGGGTGTTCTTGCCGGTGGTGCGAGTAGTGAATGAGAGCACACCTGCCTTGCGGTCTGTGGCAATGGTAAGTACATCGACGCGCTGATCGATAACCTGCTTTTGGTTGGCGGGGGTGAGGTCCTTTAGTCGAGTCTGAATTGCTCCTTTAACAGTAGCCATGTCAGCAACCAGACGACTGAGCGTCGCCTTGCTACGCACCTCCGCTGTGCTTGCCTCTACACCCACGGCAACGCTAGAGGTGAAGGAGTTGAGGGCGAACACATCGGCGTCGTCTTGCCCGAGGACCTCACGGCCAGCCAGTTTTTCTTGGATTTTAACCTGTAAATCGGCGCGAAGATTCTTAGCGAGTTGATCGCGAGCCTTTACGATGTCGGAGTCGCTTACCACAACTACCTCACGACTGGTTCCGCCGCTAGTCTTGGTGATCTGAGCGTAAAGAGCGCTATTAGCTGGGGCGGCTATGCTGGCACCAACTCCCTCAAGGTTGCCTTCTTCGCCCACTGCGACAGCTGTAATGTTTACCTTTGCCTCGCCGTTAATTGGTACACCGCGCCGTACAATTAGCCCTGGCACCTCAATGGCTTCGTTAGTTGTGAAGTTCTGGCCATTTGCCACGAGCCT
>CALBLZ010000164.1 GCA_937895715.1 uncultured Candidatus Berkelbacteria bacterium | reverse complement strand
CGACTTTCTTGTCATCGCACTTGTTGTATTTATTGGAGTTCGCATGATGCGCCTCGACAAGAAGAAAAAGGAGTAGTTTCGTAGTCAATTTAGCCGGCCCTTACCCCTTGTAAGTAACCTGATTTGCTGGTAGAGTACGTGGGCACGGACTAACCACCGGCTTACTCTAATGTGAATCTCTCACATAGCCGCTGGCCGCTCACAAACCACTAACTCCACACCATGAAGGCTGGAATTCACCCAAAGTACCAAAAAGTTACCATTGCCTGCGCATGCGGCAATAGTTTTGAGGCAGGTTCAACACTTACCGAAAACCTCCGTGTAGAAATCTGTTCTAACTGTCACCCACTCTACACCGGTAAGTCTAAGCTCATCGACACCGCCGGACGCGTCGATAAATTCCGCGCTCGTATGGCCGCTGCTGCTCCAAAGAGCACCAAGGCTGCAGCGCCTGCTCCAGCAAAGGAAGATGCTCCAGTTGTAGAAAGCGCCCACGTTGCCACCCCAGCCGAACAGGCTGACGAAGAAGCTGCCATCGCTACCGAAGAAATGCCAGCTATCGAGATGGCCGAAGAAAACGCTGCTACCACCGAAACCCCTCATGCAGATGAGGAAATGATCGCCGATGTTGCTGCTCCAGAAGCCCCTGAGGAAGTTGCCGAGGCAGCAGACGAAACTACCGAAGAACAAAACTAGACCACTATGGCCGCGGATCTCTCGGGAACCATTGCGGCGCTCCGCTCGGAGCATAACGAGCTGTCCACCTCTCTTCAGGACAGCTCGTTATTTGATGACCCCGAACGCGCTGCCAAAATCAGCAAACGCCACAAAAAGCTCGAAAACATTCTCGAGATCGCTGATACTGTTGAGCGCCTTACCAAACAGGTAGAAGAGAATCGCCTAATGGCCATCGGCACTGACGAGCTGGCCGAAATGGCCCAGCTTGAGCTGCCAGAGCTTGAGGAAGGCCTAGCTAAAGCATCAGAACAGCTCGAAGAGATCCTTCTCCCAACTAATCCAGACGAAGGCAAGGATGTTATCCTCGAAATCCGCGCCGGCACCGGCGGAGACGAGGCCGAACTTTTTGCCGGCGAACTCTTCCGCATGTATTCCCGCTACGCCGAAGTGCGCGGCTGGAAACTCGAAATTGCCGACCTAAGTCGCTCCGAACTAGGAGGCGTTAAAGAAGTAGTTGCCACCATTTCTGGTGACGACGTATTTCGGTACATGCAGTTTGAAAGTGGCGTACACCGGGTGCAGCGGGTACCAGAAACCGAAAAAATGGGCCGCATTCACACCTCCGCAGCTACTGTGGCTATTCTCCCAGAAGCCGAGGCGGCAGATGTTACTGTTAATGAGTCCGATTTGATCGTCGACACCTACCGTTCAGGCGGGGCTGGTGGACAGCACGTAAACACTACCGACTCTGCTATTCGCATTACCCACAAGCCTACTGGCCTGGTTGTAACCTGCCAAGATGAACGCTCCCAAATTAAAAACCGTGCCAAGGCCATGACTGTTCTGCGAGCGCGTCTCTATGAGCTCGAGCGTAGCCGTCTTGCCAGTGAGCGAGCCGAGGCTCGCGCTTCTCAGATTGGAAGCGGGGACCGTTCCGAAAAAATCCGCACCTACAATTTTCCTCAAGACCGCTGCACCGATCACCGCATTAACGAGTCGTGGTCTAACCTCCCAGGCATCATGAACGGTGGTATTGAAGACATTATTCAGTCTCTGCTCGAGCGCCAAAAAGAACAGCTTCGAGCTCACCTTGCCACTCAGAGCGCATGACCATTGCCGACGCCCTTAACGTAGCAACCCGCAGCATCTCATTTCGCGACGCCGAGGTGTTGTTAGGATTTGTAACAAACCATGACCGCTCTTGGCTCCACGCCCACCCAGAGCACGAGCTAAGCGCAGGTGAAGCAACTACATACGCAGGTTTCCTCGATCGCCGCGAGGACAACGAACCAGTTGCCTATATTACCGGCATAAAGGAATTCTACGGGCGCCCATTCAACTGTGACGCTCGCGCCCTGATTCCCCGACCTGAAACTGAGTCAGTAATTGATCGCGCCCTAGCGATTCTTACACCACAAAAAGAACCCTACAGAATACTAGAGCTCGGCACCGGCTGTGGTAATATTTCCGTCACGCTTTCCCTCGAACTAGCAGCACGCAGCATTAATGCAGAGATCATTGCCACCGATGTCTCATCAGACGCACTAGAACTCGCTCAAGATAATGCGAAAAAACTTAACACTCCTGAGAACCTAACGTTTGTGCAGGGCGATATGTTCCGCGCCCTTGAGCTGCAGGATTCTGCTCCGTACGATCTCATCCTGGCAAACCTTCCCTACGTTGCGGACACCTGGAAGATCGACCCGCGCGCGCAGCGTGATGTTCTGTTTTTTGAGCCTGATCTCGCCCTTTTTGGCGGTGGAACTGATGGACTTGCCCTCTACCGTGAATTTTGGAAGGAAACACCTGGCTATCTCAAGGCTGACGGGCGCGTTATCATTGAGTACGGCGAGGACCAAACCCCGGCCATGCTGCCCCTGATTGAACAAGCCTTCCCCGGCAAAAAAGCGACGGTGTACAAAGATTACGCCGATCTCGACCGCGTCCTCGAGGTCGCCTAAGCCAGCTCCAAGGCTGGCTTTTTTAGAACGGTTCTGCTAGTTTGCGACTGGTATGAATGACTGCAGAGAACTCGACCTGACAATTCCTGCCAGCTTCTCCATCGGGAAGCAGGCAATCGACGAAACCGCTTTGGTGATCATTGGTCCACACGAGATGACCATTGCCGATACCCGAACCAAGAACCTCTGGTGCGAGCGACATACGCAACCGCACATCATCTGGGGTGATGCGCAACCGGCACAACACGTCTGCATGGAGTGCGTCAAGCAGATCATCTACGAGCTGGGAAGCTCTCAGGTAGCGTGCGACCTGTACGAGCGAATCGTGCCCTTCCTGCACCCCGACGATGTCGCTTGGGAGCAAGGGGTCTTCGACGACTTCACAGACGAAATCAGCGCTCGGCACAACCGCGCCCTGAAGGTCGCGTCTCTCATGTTCCGCAAGCAGATCCCAACGGGCGATGCACTTGTCGCTGCCTTCGAGGCTGGTACGATAACCAGCTACGACTTTTCCGGCATAGAACGCCCACAACCAAGCTGACCCACCGTCAGCCCGCCACAAGCAAAAGGCCCGCCCTCCACCAGGAGAGCGGGCCTTAGCCATACCTATACCACTACTTTGGCTGCTGCTCGAGTGTTACCGAAATCGTTTGCTCAACACCTTTGCGCTGAATTTTTACATCAACTTTTTCACCCACCGTTCGCTTGGCAAGGCGTTTTTGGAGTGAGTTATTTTCGTCGATCCGATCCCCTGCAATTTCAAGAATAATATCGTTCTCAACAATCCCCGCTTTGTCAGCCGGACTGCCCGGAGACACCGCTAGCTGGCCTGTTCCGGTACCTCGCAGCACGAGTACGCCGTAATCCACCGAAAGGCTGTTAAGGCGCTGGATGGTCTTGTTGAGTGGCAGGTAGCGTACACCCAGGTACGGCCGGACGATCTCGCCAGTCTTGCGCACGCTCTCGAGTATGGTTCGCACGCTATCAATGGAGATGGCAAAACCGACACCAACAGAGCTTCCAGTCGGGCTAGCAATCGCGGTATTGATCCCTACAACTTGACCCGCACTGTTTACCAGTGGGCCACCCGAGTTCCCCGGATTGATTGAGGCGTCAGTTTGAATAAGTTCACTCAGATCTTCTGAGCCTGTCCCTCCTCCTACGTTACTCAGCTCACGACCTTTTGCGGAAACGATTCCCAGTGACACTGAATTTTTGAACTCTCCCAGTGCATTACCAACCGCTAACACAAACTGCCCAACTTTAAGGGCGTCCGAACTACCAAGCTCTACTGAAGGAAGGTCTTGTGCGTCAATTTTGATTACTGCAAGGTCATTAAGGGTATCGATCGCCTTTACCGTTCCATCAAAGATCCGGCCATCGTCGAGAATTACTTTAAACGTTGCACCCTGCTGCTCGATAACGTGACGGTTGGTGACAATCAGGCCATCTGAAGTAAGAATGAACCCGCTACCAGCGCCAGCCTGAGCTGTAGATGTGCGACCAAAGAAATCGGATACCTGTACGTTTGCAGAAATTGAAACTACTGCTGGCTCAACTTTCTTTGCAGCATCGATAAATGCAGAACTCTCTTGCACCAATACGTCTTGGCGTACCGGAACACGTACTTCGGAGTCGCCTAGATTGAGGGCTGTACGCATATTCATAGCAAACTCACTTCGCCCGCTGCTTAGTGCTACAAAGCCGAAAATACCACCAGTAACCCCAACCAACAGGTTGATAATCAAAAGAATGACGATACCCAAAGGGCGCCTCCAACTAAAACCCGGGTGCTTACCGTGGCGCGCGTACCACTCAGCGTCCATTGCGCCTGCTTGTTCGTCTTCGGTGTGTGATGGCATAGTGAGGTCTTCTTGTTCAGTATTCTTCTTCATGCCTAGTCTTTGGTTAATTTACCCAGCTTGTCTGATACTTTTTTAATCGCGCCCGCCACATTGCGCTCAAGCGAATCTGCACTCTTAGCTACGCGCTCGACACCAGGGAATACCAGCAGTGCAACCCGCTGTGCGAGGTGCGTGATCTGCTCTACATTCGATGAAATCTGACGCAAATCACGCACGGTTCGCAATGTCTCCGCTCCAAGCAGGACCACCATAATTGTTATGGCAATGGCACAGAACGAGAGAACAATATAGAGGATATCAAGGGTTGAGAGCATAGGTATGAAATTCGCGGGAAATTTTGGTTACTGACCGTAGTAGTCTGCGGTGTTGTTATCTGCAAGCATGTCTACTACCTTCTTTTGTGTTCCACCGCTGGTAGCCACAATATAGTATGCACTTTCACCCTGGCGCGAAACAGTGAACAACACGTACCCACCAGCCGCATCCCATACTGGCACATAGTTAGCATTGGCCAGTCCAAAACTTGTGAGGCGCTTCTCGTTAGTACCATTAGCATTAACCATAAATACATCACCCTTACCGTCTCGACTCTCCACGAACACCTTAGACGTGCCGCTTGGTGATAGCACATAGGAGCGAGTATCTGGTGTAGACGGCAGGGAAATCTCGGCCTCCTCACCGGTCTTTAGTAGGTGCTGGTACCGCTTGCGCTGGTTATCGATCGAGGCTTCAAAGTACACCGTACCACCATCTGGTGAGTAACTGAGCCGGTCAATGAAAGAAGCCGCCTTATCTGCTAACTGCTTACGCTCACCGGTTACTAAATCAATACTACTAACCCGGCTGCGCCACTCATACTGAATTGTTGGTGTTGGGGTTGGCGTTGGAATTGGAGAGGCAGATGGATCGGGACTTGGGGTAGGAGTAGGAGTTGGCAGGGCAACCTGAACTTGGTAGGCGTACGCCAGCTGCGTACCGTTCGGACTAAACTGCACTGAACCAATATTCTCAGAGAAATCCACGGTGGTTTTGCGAGAAACGTCGTACACGCGTCGCACAAACTGAGTGAGAGCCTTGTCGGTGTAGGCGCTGTAGTAGATAAACCGACTGGTTGAAGACCACTTAAGCTCGCTGTGAGACACATCGTC
Source organism: uncultured Candidatus Berkelbacteria bacterium (assembly GCA_937895715.1). Lineage (GTDB taxonomy): Bacteria > Patescibacteriota > UBA1384 > CAILIB01 > CAILIB01 > CALBLZ01. Next base: position 5,706 of record CALBLZ010000164.1, on the reverse strand, counting down.
GTTCACCTTGCGCAACTCTTTGCCATCACGGCTTACAATGTAGAGCTTGGCCAGGGAACTGCCATAGTTACTCTTTGTGCCCTCACGAGTAGAAGAAAATGCTACCCACTTACCATCAGGTGACATTACGGGGGCGTAATCTTCACCGCTGTTCTGTGGCTCAACTAGTTTTTGCTGGTCAGTGCCATCGTAGTTGCTGCTATAGAGCGCTCGTTTGCCGTCACGATTCGAAACAAATATTACCTGCCCGATCGGAACTAGCTTAACCTCTGGGTTTACCGCGTCAGCATCGGTTATTTCCACATTCACATCTTGGTTAATGTAACCCGAACGCACAACTGAGGTTTTGTAGGTACCCGGCACGAGCTTATCAAAGCTGTACTCGCCACTCGGAGCGGTGCGCACAGACTTTGTGCCAAGCGTAACCTGAACGTCTGCAAGCGGCATTTCACTCACGTAGTCAAAGACAAAGCCTTTAGCTGAGTAGAGCTTGGCTGGCAGCTTATTGAGAGAGTAAACCTTCAGGTCGTTATCACCCCGCTTGATTTCTAAAGATTCATCGAGAGGGAAGTAGCCATCTTTCGCAACTGCGACCTGGTACGAGCCAGCAACAATTGAGTCAATTACAATCTTGCCGTTGCTGTCAGTAGTGTATGACTTTCCATTGATAAGCACCGAGGCGCCCTCAATAACAAAGGTTTCCCCTTCTCGAACTTTAATACTGATACTTGCCGCGTTGTAGTAATCCATGGCTTTTTGGTACCACCCAAAATACCAGGCACCAAGACCTAGTAGCACGACAACTGCGGTAATTATCCCCGACCAGAGAACTTTTTTTGAAACTTTAACTTGAACTGCATCTTCTTTTGGCTTCTTTCCACCCTTGGCCGGTTCAGCCTCATCTTCCACATCCTCCTCTACCTCCTCAGAATCTTCTTCCAGGACTTCTGGTGCTTCTTCTGATTCAGTTAACGCTTCAACAGCATCAGTTTCTGTAGCCTGATCCTTGATCTCTTCTGGCGCTACCTCGTCAGCACGCCCCTTTTCATGCTCCCGTGGTTCTACTTTCATAATAGTTAGCTAAGTGCCCGTTTGAGTGCTTCGTTTATGAGTGCTGGCTGCGCCTTGCCCTGACAGCGCTTCATAACTTGGCCGACGAGGAATCCAAAGAGTCGCTCGTTCCCTGCCTTGTAGTCTGCCACCGCCTGAGCCTGCTCAATCAGTACTGCTTCTATGGCAGATTCTACCACAGCAGGGTCATGCTCTTGTAGCAGTCCGAGGCTTTTCACCGCATCTTTCAGGTTTGCGCCAGGTGTTAGCAGCGGTGCAAGCTCGGCAAGCTTTGGGCGCACAGCCGAGAAAGAAACTTCCCCCACCTCTGCGAGTGCAATCAAGCCGAGAAGCTCTGTGTCTTCTATCCGCATACACTCGCCCGCATTTACTAGCCAATTAACTATGGTCTTCGTGGGAACTGATGGGTTCTTTAAAAGAAGTTGCTCTAATCTCTTTAGTCTGATCAACCGCATGTTGTCGATTGTGAGCAGGGTATTCACGTCTTGCATTCCCACTCCGGCAGCCACAAGCTCAGCCCGCCACTGGTTTGGCAGTTTTGGAAGAACGAGGGAGTCAGGGTTTAGGGCGTCAGATTTAAACACCTCAACTGGGGGCAGATCAGGTTCTGGCATGTAACGGTAATCGGCCGAGCCTTCTTTCGCCCGCTGCACATTCACCTTCTCTTTATCCTCATCCCAACCGGCAGTGATTTTACTCGTTCGGGTAGTAATTGGGCCACCGGCAATCCACTCGTCGTACTGACGCTGTGACTCAGTTGCAATGGAGCGCTCTACAGCACGACTTGAGTTCACATTCTTCACCTCAGTAATCGGGGTGCGAACTTCCTTGCCTGTTGCAGGATCGGTAAAGGCAACATTGATGTTTACATCGCAGCGCATCTGGCCCTTTTCCATGTCGGCGTCGGAGATACCTAGGGTGCGCACTAGTAGCTGCAACTCCTGGAGGAACTTGCGTGCCTGAGCAGCATTCTCTAAATCAGGATTGCTTACCATTTCTACAAGCGGAACGCCGGCGCGGTTTAGGTCTACCTGTGAGTACCCCTGCTTGCTGCCGTGCATGAGTTTTCCGGCATCTTCCTCGAGGTGAGCACGCTCAAACGTCACAGTTTTTTCGACACTTCCATCATCGGCAAGGAGATCAATTGAACCGCCAACGCAGAACGGCAGGTCGAGCTGTGAAATCTGGTAGCCCTTTGGGAGGTCGGGATAGAAGTAGTGCTTACGATCCCATCGACTCAACGGATTTGGCGTTGAACCTAACGCTTTCCCTAGTAGAAGAATCGAACGTATCGCAGCCGCATTCGGTGTAGGCAACGCTCCGGGCAAGCCTAAGCACACCGGACACACGTGTGTGTTCGGCTCGCTATTGAACGGATCATTAATACACCGGCAGAACATTTTTGTTGCCGTATTTAACTCAACGTGAACTTCTAACCCAACAATAATGCGAAACGGGGCGCTCATACGATTACTCCTAGAATATTCAGGGCTTGTTCAAAACTATACATCGCTTGGTTCACCTGCTGCTGGCTCAAGCCATAGCCTACCTGGTGCGCAATATTGTTGCGGAGCTTGTGGGCATCCCACAGCGCCTGGTAGGCGTTAGGCCGAAAAAATCGTTCAGCTGATTTTAAGCGGTCGGCAAAGGTCGATCCAGCAAAGCCGGCAGATTTTAGAGCAGTATCAACCAGCTTATCGGCTTCGCTTACCGCAAGTGGCCAGGTTTGTTGATTAAATCGGTATGCAGAAATTTGCTGCCAGTGCTGCTGTAGCTCACGAGCGGTCGAGTTCGAAACTTGATGCGGGCGGGAACGCTGAGCCTTCTTCTGCATCCCCTTAAATAGCAGGCAAATAAGCCACCACAGACCTTTAAAGAATCCCTCAATCACCTGCTGCTCAAAGCTGGGCCCACTGGGAGCCTGGTGACGCTGGTTATTCTTCTGGTACTGCGCCATTTCGCGGTTACTTTACGATTTCGAATCCTGTGATTACCACTGCCGTGCGCGGCTTATCGCCAGCGCCGACCGGTGTTGCGGCAATCTTTTGCACAACTGCCATTGAGGCATCGTCGGCAACCTTGCCGAAGTTTGTGTGCTTACCATCTAAATGCGTCTGCTTGTTATCGACATCCTCGGGGTCTGTGCTGCTCGTTACGATAAAGAACTGGCTACCGTTAGTGTTTGGCCCAGAGTTAGCCATGGCAAGAGATCCCTTAACGATCTTCTGGTCGTTAATTTCGTCTGCAAACCTGGCGCCATAGATACTCTTACCGCTAGTACCTGTACCGGTTGGATCGCCACCCTGGATCATGAACCCCTCAATCACCCGGTGGAAGATAACCCCCTCGTAGTAACCAACCTTACCTAGGGTTACAAAGTTCTGGACAGTTTTTGGAGATTTGTCCTTAAACAGGTCGAGGCGAATATCACCAAGGTTAGTCTTGAGAATAACCTGAGTTGCTGTTGCGAAGTCGCTTTCTTTGATTTCCATGTTCATTTTGACGCTAGCGCCGTTATTAGGAGATGAAGTTGCTGTTGCTGCTGTTGATGGCGTAGGAGTGGCTGTTGCCGTTGGAGATGTACTATTCGTCCCTGTGTCGTCCGTAAGGAACATCATAGAAACTGGTAACACAATAATAACAACCAAAAATACAACGAGTGCGATACGTACTTTCATGCGACCTCCGGATACTGCTTATGAAAATCAGTTGCTGCCTGGTAGGCGATAGCGGTCTTAAAGAGCGCTGCTTCGTTAAGCCGTCCAGCCAGAATCTGTAGCCCCACTGGCAAGCCATTGGAAAAACCACACGGCACGCTGATGCCTGGGATCCCACCAATGTTCGCCGGTACTGCTAAGACATCTTCCTTGTACATTGCTACTGGGTCGTTCACCTGCTCACCAATCTTAAATGCTGTATTCGGAGAAACAGGCGCAAGTAGCACATCAACCTCACTAAAAGCCTCAGCAAACTGAGTCGCCACAACCTGGCGCACTTCTTCTGCTTTCCGGTAGTAGGCGTCGTAGTGCCCAGCAGATAGCACGTGGGTGCCGAGCATAATTCGACGCTGCACTTCAGTGCCGATTCCTTCGGCGCGGCTTTTGGCGTAGATATCGTACAAACTAGCTTTTTCACCAGAATTCTCACGCTCAACTGAATGGCCAAAGCGAATACCGTCGTAACGGGCCATATTCGAGGACACTTCGGCTGGAGCAATTATGTAGTACGCAGCAAGAGCATGGGGAACCGCCGGTAGCGACACCTTAGTAACCGTGGCACCCAGGCGCTCCACCTGAGCAATTGCTTCGCGGATCAGCTTTTCGACACCAGGCTGTACACCGTCGCCAAAGTACTCCTCGGCAACGCCTACTTTCATACCAGCTAGTGGCTTGTCGCCCGCAGGGGGAATCATTCCATCTACGCTTGGAACCTTGTCATCGAGGGTTGTTGCATCAAGCTCGTCGCGGCCAGCTAGCAGCTCGAATACCAAAGCCGCGTCTTTTGCAGTTCGCGTAACCGGGCCAGTTTGATCGAGGGAACTTGCCATCGGCAATTCGCCCCAGCGACTCACGCGGCCATAGGTAGGCTTCATGCCGGTAACACCACAAAACGAGGAGGGCTGACGCACGCTCCCGCCGGTATCGGTTCCGATGCTAAAGGTTGCAAGCTGTGCCGCAATGCTCGCAGCTGGCCCACCAGAAGAACCGCCGCTTACACGTTCAAGGTCCCACGGGTTGCGTGTTACACCCTGCCACGACGTTTCGGTGGAAACGCCCATGGTGAATTCGTCGGTATTGGTTTTGCCAAGAAGCACAGCTCCGGCAGATTTCAGCTTGTGGTACACCGTGGCATTGTACGGAGCAACCCAGCCGTCCAGCATTCTTGAAGAAGCTGTGGTCGGGGAGTCGGTTGTTGCGTACACATCCTTAAGATTGTAGGGCACCCCATCAAACACACCGAGCGATTTGCCGGCAGCACGGCGTTCGTCGCTTGCTTTAGCCTGCGCCAGGGCAAGTTCTGTTGAAACATTCACGTACACGTTGAGTTTTGGGTTTAGCTCAGCTATCCGATTAAGGTACGCCTGGGTAATTTCTACAGAAGTAAACTCACCCGCCTTCAGGCCGGCCGCTACTTCTTCGATAGTCAGAGTAATTAATGGAGCGCTCATGCGGATTCCTCCTCACCTGCAAGTACAGCTCGCACCTCAATGAAGCGACCGTTACGCAGAGGTGCGCCAGCAAGTGCCACCATCGGATCAAGATTTGCCAGACTATCCGCTGCCCGTGGTTCGTCGGCAGATACATGATTGCTGATACCGGTTACCCCGCGCTTACTCGCCTCTTTTGCCGCCTGGTCGGTTGGAACAGTGGTGAGCGTTTCAACGAACGTCAAAATAGACCCAAACTGTTGGGTGTATCGTTCTACCTGCTCCTCGGTGAGGGTGAGGCGGGCCAGTTTGGCCAGGTGAGCAATATCGTCTCGCGGAAGTGTAGACATAGGCTTATCCTAGCAGATCACTCAAGAGAAGACATCCTCTGTGAGTACCGCAACACCCAATTCTTCAGCCTTGGCTAATTTACTACCGGCTTTATCACCGGCCACCACATAGTCTGTTTCTTTACTAACTGCGCTTGA
>CALBLZ010000162.1 GCA_937895715.1 uncultured Candidatus Berkelbacteria bacterium | reverse complement strand
CACAGCCTACCCCTCAAACGGCTCCAGAACGACGAAGAGCCGCCCCGAAGGGCGACTCTTGTCATATAAAAACCGGCGGCGACCTACTCTCCCAGGGGGTTGCCCCCCAAGTACCATCGGCGCTGTGGAGCTTAACTTCTCTGTTCGGAATGGGAAGAGGTGTTTCCTCCGCGCTATTGCACCACCGGAAATCTGTAGAGACGCCCGATGAAGCTTAAAAACCGCACAATAACCTTTGAAATAAATATCCGTCAAGCCCTCGACCCATTAGTACCAGTCAGCTACAGGTATTACTACCCTTCCACCGCTGGCCTATCAACCTGGTGGTCTACCAGGGGTCTTACTCCCTCGAAGGGATGGGAGAATTCATCTCGAGGACGGCTTCCCGCTTAGATGCCTTCAGCGGTTATCCGTTCCGAACGTAGCTAAGCTGCGATGCCCTTGGCAGGACAACAGCTACACCAGAGGTTCGTTCATCCCGGTCCTCTCGTACTAGGGACAAATCCTCTCAATTCTCCAGCGCCCACATCAGATAGGGACCGAACTGTCTCACGACGTTCTGAACCCAGCTCGCGTGCCGCTTTAATGGGCGAACAGCCCAACCCTTGGGACGTACTACCGCCCCAGGATGCGACGAGCCGACATCGAGGTGCCAAACCGCTTCGTCGATATGGACTCTTGGAAGCGATAAGCCTGTTATCCCCGGAGTACCTTTTATCCGTTGAGCGACGGCGCTTCCACTTGCAACCGCCGGATCACTAAGCCCTACTTTCGTACCTGCTCGACCCGTCGGTCTCGCAGTCAAGCTCCCTTATTGCCTTTACACTCTACGCACGGTTTCCAACCGTACTGAGGGAACCTTTGGGCGCCTCCGTTACATTTTAGGAGGCGACCGCCCCAGTCAAACTGCCCGCCTGACACTGTTCACTGCCCGGATTACGGCGCAGTGTTAGAAGCCCGGTATGTCAAGGGTGGTATCTCAAGGTTGACTCCCCAGCAGCCGCAGCCGCTGGTTCACAGTCTCCCACCTATCCTGAACAGAACACACCAAACTCCAATATCAAGTTGCAGTAAAGGTTCACGGGGTCTTTCCGTCTTGATGCGGGTACTCGGTATCTTCACCGAGACTCCAATTTCACCGAGTCCCTCGTTGAGACAGCGTCCAAGTCGTTACGCCATTCGTGCAGGTCGGAACTTACCCGACAAGGAATTTCGCT
>CALBLZ010000161.1 GCA_937895715.1 uncultured Candidatus Berkelbacteria bacterium | reverse complement strand
CAGGAGAATAGCCTCTTAACATCTACTGCTTTCCTCACCTGGCTCTTTGCCTTACTGTCTACACTCGGCATGGCAGACTGGATCAACGCCCTCACCACCGGTGTGATTGGATTTATCGGACTGCTTGCGTCAAGCCCAATGCGCTCAGGCACACTTACTAGGTTCCAGGTTGGTGTTTACACATTCTTCACCGCAGCCCTCTTCACCGTAAGCATGATACTGTGGCCAGCTATGGTAAGTGTCGAGAGCGGTAACCTGCGTGAGTACCAGGGTTCAATCCAACAGCTTGCATTCGTTGCTTCTGCAGTACTTGTGCTACTTGCCATTCGTTCTGTTTACCACGCCGCAAAGGACCACTCCGACTACAACCTGTATAGTCTCCGGTCATTCCTAAGTCACGGTTTTTACCTGCTACTCCTGATTCCAACCACCCTCATTGCCCTCTCTGCCGATGTAACCACAACCAGCGGGTTTATTTCCCTGATCATTGGTGTTCTTGTTAGCGGCGCCGCTCTAGCCTTCTCAAACCAAGTAAAGCTTGGGGCTCTCCGTATTCTTCCGTCTACTGTTCTGCTGCCTCTCCTCGGCATCAAGATGTTGTTTGTGGTATTTAGTGCAATCGAGATTACTACTCCTCTCGTGGTTCTGCTGATTGGTCTGATCCTCTTTGCAGTCGCCTTCCTCATCAGTAGTAAGCGTCTCTCTAACCTCGGGTTTAATGCCTGGCTGAGTGCAAAGCCAGAAGCGGCTCTATGGGGTATGGGCGATCCCAATCCACTCAATCCAGTTGTCGGAATGGGAGCAGCACACTTTGCGAATGACACTGCCGCTGGCTCAACCACGAGTGCCGACGGCAAGGTTCAGTTCAACCAGGCGCATCTAGACTACGCTCAACGCTCGTATAAAACAGGGGTGATCGTCGCAATCATTGTTGCGGTATTCTTTGGACTCACCATGGTTATTCCGTTTATATTCTCGCTTTGGTTCGCTGGCATGGACTCCTCCAGCTACGACATGAACGGCGACTACCAGTACGACAACGGGTACTACGACGGCCTGTAGGGCAGGCCCACCGTGGAAAGGGTCACGCTAAGCGCCTAGTCGGTCAAATTGAGGCCCTATGTCGTGAGTTGGGGTGTCACAAGGTCTGGCTAGAAACTGGCGCAGATTGGGAGGCACGCTTTCTCTACGAAAAGCTTGGGTATACCCTGCGCGCAACCCTTCCCAACCACTACGGTGGTCGAGAGTTTCTGTACTACGACAAGTTTCTCTAGATTCGCTCGGTAAGTTCGACTGGAATCTCTCCCACAAACCGTGAGGGAGCATTGAGCTGTGAGGTGCCAAAAAGGCGGCGCTCGAAGGCGTACAGCAGGTAGAGGCGCTTCATTGCCCGCGTCATGCCCACGTAGGCGAGGCGGCGTTCTTCTTCCATTTGTTGCTTATCTTCAAGAGAGCGTGAGTGCGGGAAAATACCCTCTTCCATCCCTGCCATAAATACCACCGGAAACTCGAGGCCCTTGGCCCCGTGTAGGGTCATGAGCGTTATTGCCCCATCAAGAAACTCGCCATTTGGAGTATCGGCCTCGCGTGACTCGTCGGTGTCTTGCACCAGTGCCACCTGCTCCAGAAACTCGGCAAGAGTTGCGGATTTTTCGGCTGATCCAATCAATTCCTGCAGGTTCTCCCAGCGACCTTCTCCTTCAATCGAGCCGTCCTTTACGAACTCTCGATAGCCCGACCGAACCAGCACTTCCTCGATCACAATCGGCACTGGTCGCTCCTGATCGCCGTTTGCTCCACTCTGGTGCCAGGTTTTGAGGGCATGCATCATGGTAAAGAACTGTTGTACCTTTGGAGGTAGCAACCCTACCCCGGTAAGACTGGTAACTGCGGCAGGCACGTTGATTTCGCGTAAGCCCATCACCGTTTTCGGCCCAATCCCGCGAGCAGGCACATTGATTATGCGCTCAAAACTCACCCAATCGCTTGGGTTCAACAGAAGGCGCAGGTACGCAAGGGCGTCTTTAATTTCTTTGCGATCGTAGAACTTTACCCCGCCAATAATCTTGTACGGAATACTTGAGCGAATCAGCGTTTCCTCGAGCTGACGTGACTGTGCGTTGGTACGGTACAGGATTACACAGTCTGAGAGTGAGTGGATACCTGTGAATGCAGCACTGCGTACTAATCCTTTTACTTCCCGCACGATGAAGTCGCCTTCATCTTTCTCGTTTAAGCATTCCACCACTGTTACTGGGGTGCCTACTGCACCATCGGTCCAGAGTCGCTTGTCGCTGCGCTCTTCGTTTCGGGTAATCACCGCTTGTGCTGCATCTAAAATCGTTTGGGTGCTGCGGTAGTTTTGCTCGAGCTTGATGATAGTGGCCTGTGGGTAGTCCTTGTGAAAATCCAGAATGTTGCGGAAGTCTGCCCCGC
>CALBLZ010000160.1 GCA_937895715.1 uncultured Candidatus Berkelbacteria bacterium | reverse complement strand
TGCCCCGCTCCCGGTGCCCCAAAATGAAGCCTCTTCGTTAGGATCTGCGGGTAAAAAATGCCCCGCAGATCCTAACGAGGACTCAATATAAATGGAGATTAAAACGTGTTTCTTCTAGCGATGGTCGCGATGCAACTACTGACTGCACCGGCGGAAGCCGGTTCCGCCGAAGAGTTTGACATTAAGACAATATTGGCCGCTGAATACTCCTACTTCGAGAAGATCAAAAGCTTCGATTTCACAAGCAGGCTAGAGAATGCCCATTCACCTGCTTTCGCAGAGCGGTATGGATTTGAGCCCGGGAGCTATACGCAACACGACACACGATTTAGAGTGCTCGGAGAGATGTATCGCACCGATCTGGTAGTTCGCGATACTCCAGATTCACGGGCAGAACTCACGCAGGCTTTCAACGGAGAGCATGTGCAGAATTATGATGTCGATGCCAAGCGACTTGTTGTCGGGGCTCCAGGGGAAAATTTTCACCCCTATCTGAGTTTGAATCCTCTACTGTTGCCGTTCGGGGGCTTTGCCATAGGACCCGAAAGCAACGAACCGGCCTTTGAGACGATGCGCGACTGGAGCTTCTGGGCCGACTTGGAGAAACATTCTCGGATCGTGGGTGAAAAGGCGATAGGCGGCTATCGGTGTTCCATTGTTGAGTTTGATTTTCCTGAAGCGCGGATGAGTGGCCAAGAGATCTTATACAGATCTTACTTCGCAGTTGATCTCGACTTCCTTCCCATCGTTACGGAAGTAGTAACACGCGGCGGCGTGGTACTACATAGCTATGAGGCAGAGGAATTAAGCACCGTCAAAGATGATAAAGGAAACATTTTTTCATATGCTGCTAAGGCTTCGTGCTACAATCACTTTGATGGAGGTCTGAAGAAACCCTATCTCAAAACTGTTATTGATGCCGAGGGCTTCCAGTTTAATACTGAAATGGATGCTGCTGTGTTTACGTTAGACAAGAGCGCAGTAGAGATGTTCTGGGATAATGATGCACATCTAGGAATGGATCTGAATAGTGATGGTATGGCGGCAACCGGACCGTTAGGTGCTGTTGATGCCCTTGACTTGGATAGGGGCAGCCCCGTTGCCGAACCTACTGAACGGGGGGATTTCGACGCGAATTTCGCAGGACCTGTGGTCGGCATTCCTAGCTGGCTGACACGCAGGAAAATCATATTTATAGTGGCACTGATGGCAATGGGAATTGGGCTTCTAGGTGTCGTGGGTAAGAAGAAGTGGTGGTGCCCGTCCCCCCCCTCTTGATTAATAGACCTACTGCGGGACATAAGTGGGCAGGGAACCGATCTTTGGAATACCATCATCAAGGTTTACTTTGTGGCAGTGGATGTTGAGAGTTCCCCATTGTACTTGTTTTCAGTGCTGCAGGAGAAGTTTGAGGATCTTTAGGACTGTCCGCTATGGTGAAGATAGTAAGCATTCGACTGGAACTTCTAACTGCAAAGCCTGAAGATCATGGAGAGATGTTTTGATACGGTTACTATCAGGTTGTCTGTTCCTCTGTGGGCTAGGCGCAGGTTGCTTTCTTCTCTTGTCTATCCCTTCTGGTCCTCAGATCGTGGTTGGCAGTTCAAGAGTGAACCTAGGGGTCGTGCCAACAGGAACAGAGCTTCGCCTGAGCTTGCCGGTAAATAATGGGGGCAGCGATGACCTTGAGCTTCAGCATATTCAGAGTACTTGCTCGTGTACAGTCGGTACGATATCAAGGAATCCCATTCAGCCGGGCGAAGAAGGCAGAATTGACGTTCGGATTGAGACGCCGGGAGCGGAGGGGGAATTCACGCAAACGTTGACTATTACCTCAAATGATCCAAGCTCTCCAAGTGTTCTCGTTGACTTTGCTGGCGACGCTCGAGATGTAGTTGTGCCTGAGGTTTCGCACGTGAGGTTTGGAAAAATCACACGTGGAAAAGATGGTAAATTAGAGAAAGTGGGCTTGAAACGTGCTTACTTTAGTGAGAATCTTCATGCAGCTGACTTCGAGGTGGTCGCAGGTGAAGGTTTTGAGGGACGAGTTGTTGAAGACTCCCAGGGAGAACTCACACTTGAACTCTACACAACAGACCGTGTTGCAGCGGGTAAAGAAAAGGGTTCTGTACTTGTCTGTCTGAAAAACCGGAACGACGTCTGCACACGACTGTTTGCATCCGTGGAAGTAGTGGACAGGTTTGCGTGTGTCCCTTCGGTGGTTTTTCTCGGAGTCATACGTTCCGGACAAGAATCCCAAGTGTCTGTAGAGTTGCTGGGGATCTCGGCAGACGATGATGTTAGGGTACTACCCATACCGGCATCCATTTCAAAAAGTATTAGCGCGAGCATAGTTTCTGATGGAAAACGTCGAAGCATCGCTGTACGTGTTCATCCAGTAGTAGGAGCACGCACAATAGCTGGAAGCATTACGATAGAGGTGTTAAGCCCCTCTGAGCCACCCCAGCGTGTCGTTCTGCCCATAAGGGGAGTGTTGGATAGCACAGGATAGGCCGTAAAGGTGG
>CALBLZ010000159.1 GCA_937895715.1 uncultured Candidatus Berkelbacteria bacterium | reverse complement strand
AATAGCTTTCGAGGAGAACCAGCTATCTCCGGGTTCGATTAGCTTTTCACTCCTATCCACACCTCATCCCCTACTTTTGCAACAGGAGTGGGTTCGGGCCTCCAGTCCGTGTTACCGGACCTTCACCCTGGGCATGGATAGATCACCCGGTTTCGGGTCTACGCCGTGCGACTGTGCGCCCTATTCAGACTCGGTTTCCCTTCGCCTCCCCTAGATGGTTAAGCTCGCCACACAACGTAAGTCGCTGACCCATTATACAAAAGGTACGCCATCACCCCGTGCTTCAAAAGCTCTGCTTTTGAAGCCGGGAATCGGGAATCGGGAATGGAGAATCGGCAAAAGCCATGCGGCTTATCACCCATCCATTCCTGCTTTCCTATCCCCTACGTGCCTTCAAACGCAAAGCGCTTGAAGCACGGGGCTCTGACTGCTTGTACGCATACGGTTTCAGGTTCTATTTCACTCCCCTCTCCGGGGTTCTTTTCGCCTTTCCCTCACGGTACTGGTTCACTATCGGTCGGTCAGGAGTATTTAGCCTTGGAGGATGGTCCCCCCATGTTCAGACAGGGTTTCTCGTGCCCCGCCCTACTCACTTTCATCGCACAAGCCCTTTCGTGTACCGGGCTATCACCGTCTATGGCGGGCCTTTCCAGACCCTTCCACTAAAACTTGTGCAACTTTTGGGCTAGTCCCCGTTCGCTCGTCGCTACTGGGGGAATCTCAGTTGATTTCTTTTCCTTCAGGTACTTAGATATTTCAGTTCCCTGAGTTCGCCTCCACGTGCCTATGTATTCAGCACGGGATCCTCCAAAAGGAGGGGGTTTCCCCATTCGGACATTCCCGGATCAATGCTTGTTGCCAGCTCCCCGGAACTTTTCGCAGGCTGCCACGTCCTTCTTCGCCTCTGACCGCCAAGGCATCCACCGTATGCGCTTAGTCGCTTGACCATATAACCCCAAGTCGCCTCAGGATCACATCGCAAACAACTCTCTCATTACTTCGCCTACTTGCCTCAACGACACGTTCGACTCGTTCGAGCCAAAACGCTTATTACGTCCCAAGTTTTCAAAGAACACAAAACAGGCCTCAACGCCTGTCCGTTTCAAATGCTTTCGTGTGCGCGTGCCGTATTCACTGCGTGATGGTGGAGCCAGTCGGGATCGAACCGACGACCCCCTGCTTGCAAAGCAGGTGC
>CALBLZ010000158.1 GCA_937895715.1 uncultured Candidatus Berkelbacteria bacterium | reverse complement strand
GTACGCTTGGAGGGTAGCAGCCAGCGCCTGTTTAAGCGGAAATCCACGGTGATCGGCAGCAATTGCGACTTTCATACCTGTATTCTATCTGATACAAAAACACCCTGTCTAGCAGGGTGTCTCTGTGCCATCTGGTAGTGACTAGAAGAAAAGCAAGGCTTGGTCTTCTTCGCTGGCAAAATCCAGGTGGGCTCCTGGAATTGCGTTATCAGTATCGTCGTTAACCAAAACCTCCTCAGTTGCATCTCCTTCCAAAAGGCTGGAGTCTTGCTGAAGGATTAGCTCTTCCTTTTTGCTTTCAACTGCTTGCATAATCTTTGTCTTTGCGTCCATGTGCAGTGAGCCTTACTAGTGGTTTGTTGATGCTGAGGAACATACTACTTAAACCTGTACGCATCTGCAACCAAGCCCACGCTGCACGTAATTGAAAGCCCTTCCTGGAGCTTAAAATAGCAAATTATTCCTGATTTTTCAATTCGTTAACGTTTATTTGCTTAAGCGTACTTTCTACAGTATTCAGGTAAGCAATAATTTTTTTGCTCAACTCTAACGCTTCCTTATGTTTCACGATTGCTTCTTCTAGGTTCATATCAGGGTTCTGGAAGTAGCGCTCAAGCACCTCAAGCTCAGCGATGCTGGCACTTAAATCAAAGGATGATTTTTTATCACTCATAGGTATCAGTTTACGGTTGATTCAATTGTGCCATCGTGTAGACGGGTTGTGAGCGGCATTCCTGCTTTAGCCTGCGTGCTTGAGCGAACAACTACGCCACCACTTGTCGTGATGCTGTAGCCCCGCGCAAGGGTCTTAACCGGCGCAACTGCGTCGATTGTACCTGCGGTACGCTCAACACGCTCTCTTACGCGCTGTAGCTGCTGCACAAGCTGGTTGTGAACTAGCTGCATGGCCACTGCGGTACGCTGCTGCGATCGAGCAATTGCATTTGTGAGAACCTGGTTACTAAACTGCACGAGTCGCTCAACGGTTCCGCGCTGACGCTCGATGTGGCGTTCCACCATGCGTTGGCCAATCGTAGTAAGCTGCGCAACGAGATTAATCACATCATCTTTTGACGGCAAGAGGAGTTCAGCAGCGTTAGACGGTGTGGCAGCGCGAACATCGGCGCAGTAGTCTGCAATTGTGATATCACGCTCGTGCCCTACCCCCACGAGCACCGGGGCTTTTGAGCGCACAATGGCTCTCGCGACCAGCTCGCTATTAAACGCCTGAAGATCTTCCATGCTGCCCCCGCCACGAATCAGCACAATCACATCGAGCTCATAGTGGCTGTTTAAGTAGTCGAAGGCGTGAACAATTTCTCCTTCAGCCTGTATCCCTTGCACCGCCACATTTGCGAGCACAAACTGTATACCCGGCAGACGATCGCGCGCAATACGTCGAAAATCGCCATACCCAGCTGCATCTGCAGATGAAATAATGCCCACTCGTGCTGGAAACCTTGGTAGTAAGCGTTTACGGTCTTGGGCAAATAAGCCTTCTGTCTCGAGCTTCTTTTTGAGTAGCTCGAAAGCCCGCTTGAGACTCCCCTCACCCTGCAGCTCGAGGATTCGCACGTTAAGGCTAAGCTTGCCTGACTTGGCGTGAATCTTTACCTTGCCGGTAATGATAACCTTCATTCCGTCCTCGAGTGGGCTACCCAGGGCGTGAACAATCGCGAAACAGTTTAAAAGCGCTTCACCGCTTGGATCTTTGAGTGAAAAGTACGCAAACGTTCCCCGTGATATGGAGAACCCTGAGACCTCCCCTTCTACCTTTAGCTCAACAACCGTAAGTAGATCGTTGCAGTGATCAATTGCCTGCTGAACTGAGTAAAGCGGTGGTTCGATACCAGCAAGCTCCATTAGTTAGCTGGACTTGTCGCTGGAGACACAGTGGGAGCTGGAAGGGTAGTTGCTTCCTGGTTTGCCAGAGCGTCGATTTTCTTGTTTAGCTCTTCCTTGCTGACCTTAGCCGCTTCAAGGAGCTCGATCAGCTGACCCGCATCCTTCGGAAGCAAGGTGAGCATTACACCATTACTTCTC
>CALBLZ010000157.1 GCA_937895715.1 uncultured Candidatus Berkelbacteria bacterium | reverse complement strand
TGCCGAGCGGACGGTAAGCAGCATCTACATCAATATCGAAGCTTTCAAGGGTCTGCACAATCTCCTCTTCGATACTGTAGTAGTTGCGTTCGGTAAAGGTCTGGATTGCCTCGGTGTAGGTATGAATTTTGTCCATATCCTCACCCATGGTGTCGGGGTACGTATCGAGAATATGTTTGAGCGAGTAGTATTCTGGAACAAAATCGAGAATGTAGTTTACTGCAGTGGTTGTGTCGTGGTCGTGGTGTTCCTGGGCAGTAGCTACAACCCGGAGTCCCTTCTTTGTTTCTATCTTGCCAATAAACTCGGTGTCGTCACCGGTGAGGATCCCAAAGAGGGTAGATTTTCCGGCGCCGTTGCGGCCAATGAGCGCGATTTTTTGGTTTTCCTGCACCATCAGAAAGGCCTCCTTTAACAGAAGCTTAATTCCCATGTATTTTTCGGTAATGGTTGCAGAGAGGAGCACCGGCTGATTGTACCAGGTTTCAACAGGTTTGAATATAAGAAGAACACCGACCTCCATTACAGAGATCGGTGTTCAATTTAGGCGGAGGCGCCAGGGCGACTACCTCCGTCTCATTTCGGTCTCCAGCTCCATCTGAAGGATGGCCCGGTAGACTTCATCCTCGATTTGCTGCTTGGACTTTAGCTTGCCGTCGCTGCCGAACGGCATGATCGGTGCGCCAAACCGCACACTGAGGCGTCGGAACCTGCCAGTGATCGGGTCGCGGAACCCTTCGTAGTACACCGGCACCACCATCACCTCATTAGAGCTCGCTAGGTGGCCCAAGCCTGGCTTGAAGGATTCGCGGCTGAAGACCTTGCATCGCGTCCCTTGGGGGAACATGAGCAGGTCACACCCAGAGTCGAACGTGGCCTTGCAGAGTTGGAACAGCCGGCGCCCCGGATTTGCCCGATCGATCCAGAAGGCTCCGACCTGGGTCATGAACCAGGTCAGGGGCTGCTTTTGGAACAGCTCCTTCTTGCTCACGATCGAAATATGCGTGCGCGGGATGCAGACGTGAATCCAGAAGGGCTCGAGGAGCCCGGTATGGTTGGAGGCAAAGAAGGCGCGGCCCTCTTTGGGTACCAACTCAGCCCCGGTCGACGTGCCCCCTAGTAACTTGTAGACGATTCGCGTAAAAACGCGAAAACAACGATAGAATACTCCTCCCGTATTCGGGAGTTCAATTTCATTTTTCTCAGATCTTTCAGATGGCACTTCAACCTCCGCCCACGAATGGGCACCTTGCTTATACCATTCCTACAGGTTTACGTCAACCATTGGGGGTGTTATTTTTCGTCTCGGAGTTTTCCAACCCAGCGCCAGTGCACGATAAAGAGGGCCAAGGCCATAAGTGTGAGAATACCGCTATTGGCGATAGAGCGGAGTGCCTGGTACTGTGTTTGATCCTTGCAGGTTTGCTCGTCACGTTTCCGGTCTTCAATAATTGCGGCAGTTTCTCCCTCGGTAATTGGTTTACTTGTGTTGTAGCCTACACAATTGTATTCAGGCCGAGCGTACTGGAAGGTGTTATCGATAAGGCTCTGCACACTAAGAATCAGAGTAATCACACACACTAAGCACACTGCGTAGCCATACACTTGGGGGATAACGTTTTTTTTCTTTTTTCTAGTTACGAATATACCTCTACGATATTCCTAGTGATGGGCAGGTGCAATTACTCGGCAAACAGTTCAAGCGGATTTCTCCAGATGCTCGTGAGGTCCGCTTCTTTTTGTGTGTAGCCACGCACATCGATTGTTGAGGCGGTGATTACGCCAAAGTGGAGGTGGCGGCGCTCGTTGTCGGTTTCGCTGCTGTAGCCAGTGCCCAGCAGGCCAATGCGCTGCCCTCGTGTTACGGTGCTAGCTACTGCAGGGAGGCTGCTTGGTCGGATGTGTCCATACACTGTGAAGAAGGAGCTAGTGGGGCCAGTGTGCTCAACAATGAGTAGCCCGCCGTACCCAGACACTCTGCCAGATCGGCGAACTGTGCCATCAGCAATTGCGTATACTGGAACATCACCTGCAATATCTTGGTACTCTACGTCGACTGCGGTGTGGTACCCTGTGAACTTTTCAGGTTGGACAGGAGAATTCTGTGGCGTAATGTAGGTGCCATAATTCTTTTTGGTAATGCGTGCCCTAAAATCTGCAATCGGTTCGGCGTAAGCTGGAGTTGGGGCAGGAGTTGGGGTTGTTTGTTCTGGCGTTAGAGTAGGTGCGGCTGTAGTAGGGGAAGCGCTGACAAGGGGTGCAGGCTCTGTAACTGGTGTACGCTGCAAGAGAAGAGTTGTGGTAGCTAGCAAAACAAGAACAATTGCCGCGGAAACAATGAATGGAGTGCGCATAGCTGAGTTG
>CALBLZ010000156.1 GCA_937895715.1 uncultured Candidatus Berkelbacteria bacterium | reverse complement strand
GCCTTGCTCCGAGGATTGAAAAACTAAAAGGTAAAACTAATAGCCCATGTATTTTGATCTCCGCAGGATACGAAGTATCCGAGGACTGAAAAATACATGGGCTATTAGTTTTGGTACCCCTGGCTGGAGTCGAACCAGCGACCAACAGCTTAGAAGGCTGCTGCTCTATCCGCTGAGCTACAGGGATGAGTGAGTGAATGCACTGGGAAGCTTGCTTCCCAGAATATGAGCGAGCGAGTCCATAGTCTTGCGGAGCAAGGCAGGGATGAGTGAGTATGGTGCGCCCGGAGGGGATCGAACCCCCGACCCTCTGTTCCGAAGACAGATGCTCTATCCACTGAGCTACGAGCGCATATCTCGCAAGAATACTACCAGATTCACTCTAATTTGTCAGGAGAAGGGCTAGGGCGACACTCCAGGATTGGTGTGTCGCCCATGTGTGCTGCAGCTCTCAAGCGGCAGCTTCGAAAAGGTTGGGGTATGCGTGCTCTGGTTCAGGTGTCGCTAAGCTTGGGTCATGGTGTGTGCTGAAATCGGCGACATCGCCCTTCACCACCACGGGAAGTCGTACGTCAGCCGTATAGACTCCTACAACCGCAAACGGACTTTCCTTGCCATACAGGCCGTGTACGCACTGTTCTAGCTGAGCTCGTCGCCTTTCTAGCAGTCCTTCTGGGGCTGTGTCTGTGTCGATGCGAACCGTAAACGAGATGCGGCAACCTGCTTCTGTCACGGTCACCAGCTTCGTTCGAAGGCCGGAGAGTAGCGTAAACAGGACTTCGCGTCGCTTGGTGTCCCAGTTCCAGATACGTGACCAGTCTATCTTGATAACCAGCACTCCGCCGTCGAACCCCGCAAGTGCGGGCTGCGCGTGCAAAACCCGTGCACCGTTACAGAGGCCCCCAATACCCCCGCCATCTCTCTTGTCTGCCGTAACGAATCGTGGGATTCCCTCGTTGTAGAGGGGTCCAGTAATGACGATAATGATGTCTCCCTCAGCCTGTTCTGTTCCAATGTCCATATTCCGGTCTTCCAACTGACTAAGCCTGACAAGAATTAACAAAATATACAATACAGGAGCCATAAATAGTGAAAACCGGCTCTCCATGGTGGTGGAAGGCCGGCTTTACGGGTGTTTAGGAGCGCGCCGCCATCATTACCATCTGGGCGGTAATGAACGGCAAGAACTGGTTGAACTGCATCGGGACGATCCCGGTGCGATCGTCGGCCAAGGTGGGCTGACCCGCAAGCTGGATCGCTTGAACCTCGCCGTTGGGGGTGAAGTTGGCAATGATAGCGGCCATCTCCTCGTATGGGACCCAGAAGACCCGGATCCAGAACCACCCGTCTCGGCGGTTCTTGCGGTCCTTTGCCCCTACAAAGAGGCGGATTGCGTTTGATTGCCATCCCTCTGTTGAGATGGCTTGGCCGAGCTCTTCGCACATCTCGCGAAGTGCGGTGTCGTCGGCGGTTTCGTCGTCTGGCTCAGGTCCGCCCCCGAAACCGACTTCCCAGGCTCCGTCTTGCCTTTGGGGTAACAAGATGTAGGGCTTGCCATCCTGAACTTTAACTGTCATGAGTACGGCATACGCCGACTCGATGGAGTACGTAACCCCACCTTTTTCGAACTCTAACTGATTGTTTTCCATCTTCTACTTCCTCGGTCGTAACTGTGCGAGGAATATAGCAGGTTTTTATGCTGCAGTCAATCTGTTGAGGGCCTGTTCTAGCTCGGCTGGGGTGTTAACTCCTTGCCACTCACCGTCTGGCAAAAGAAATGCTCCTACGGGCTGCTGGTTGCGTAGTGCAATGTCTAGTGCGCCTGGAAGGGGGGTCTCACCAGATGGGTTAGGTGAGACGGTTGGGAGTACGGAGTGTAACCAATCTGTAGAAAAGCAGTAGAGCCCCGCGGCTGCGTCTTTTGGGGGTTCTTTTTGTAAATCCTCACGCTGCTTATGGATGTGTGTAACGAGGCCGTTGGCGTGTTCTACCCATGCGTAGGGGAAATTTTCCGTAATTGTGGCAAGTGCCATGGTGGCCATACTTTTTTGTGCAATATGTGTTGCAACCAATCGCTCGATGCTTTGCTTTCGAATAAAGAAGCTATCGTCTGCTTGCGCCACCACTACGTATGGCGTGGAAATATGGGGGAGAGCTTCGAGTACGGCATACCCTGTACCGAGTGGCTCAATATGTGCGTAGGAAAGCTCGGGCCAAGGAAATCTCTCGGCTACGGCAGAGGTGTAGGAACTAATACAAATAAGCCGCTCCTTGAACGGCAGTGAACGTGCTGTCTCCAAAATTGGAGCGATCAGCGGCGTTCCGTGCAATTCAACAAGCGGCTTAGGTAGGGAAGCGCCGAGGCGCGTACCCTTGCCACCAGCGAGGACAATAATGCTCGCAGTATTTGGTTCCATAGATTTTTTGGGGTGGCTGACGGGGCTCGAACCCGCGACCACCTGGACCACAACCAGGTGCGCTACCACTGCGCCACAGCCACCACAGATTTGTAT
>CALBLZ010000155.1 GCA_937895715.1 uncultured Candidatus Berkelbacteria bacterium | reverse complement strand
TTTATCCGTTGAGCGATGGCCCTTCCATACAGAACCACCGGATCACTAAGTCCTGGTTTCCCACCTGCTTGACCTGTCCGTCTCGCAGTTAAGCATGCTTCTGCCTTTACACTTAACGGCGGGTTTCCAATCCGCCTAAGCATACCTTTGAGCGCCTCCGTTACAATTTAGGAGGCGACCGCCCCAGTCAAACTACCCGCCTGACCGTGTCTCCGGCCCAGATGATGGGCCTAGGTTAGAACTCCAGTGTCGCCAGGGTGGTATCTCACCGTCCGCTCCCCCGAGGCCGAAACCCCAGGTTCAAAGCGTCCCACCTATCCTGCGCAGACAGCACCAAAGTTCAGGGCCAGGGTGTAGTAAAGGTGCACAGGGTCTTTCCGTCTACGTGCGGGTACCCGGCATCTTCACCGGGAGTACAGATTCGCCGAGCGCGTTGCGGAGACAGTGCCCAGATCGTTACGCCATTCATGCAGGTCGGAACTTACCCGACAAGGAATTTCGCTACCTTAGGACCGTTATGGTTACAGCCGCCGTTTGCTGAGGCTTATTAAAAAAACAAATTTAACATTCATCTTCTTTATTCACCTTACAGCACCGGGCAGGTGTCAGACCCTATACATCATTTTTCAATTTTGCAGAGTCTTGTGTTTTTATTAAACAGTCGCTACCCCCGATTTTGTGACACTCATCTACGGTGTAATTCTAGATTACTAGCAATGTGATTCCAGGCTGTTAAGCAGTGTCCACACCACGTCGTAGTAGAGTACTCTTTTTCCCGAAGTTACAGAGTCATTTTGCCGAGTTCCTTCAACATTGTTGTCTCATACGCCTTAGTATTCTCTACCAATTCACCTGTGTCGGATTTAATACGGTTTATAATTGTTTAAGTTTTTTCTGGGAAAAATTAGAGGATAAGAGAAATGTTCTATCAAAAAATATGAGTAGTAATCCTCTCTAACTTTCCGTCACTTTAACAAACAAGCCTAGAAATATTAATCTTGTAACCCATCGACTAAAGTTTTCACCTTCATCTTAGGGACCGGCTAACTCTACGAGGTCTAACCTATCGTAGAAAATCTTGAATTTTCGGCGATAATGTTTATTTACATTATTTATTGTTACTCATGTCAGTATTCTCATTTCTGATACCTTCAATAGATTTTTCAATCTATCTTCAAAAGCATACAGAGCGTTCTGCTACCATTAAATTATTTTGCAATAAATTTAATTTATAGCTTCGGTATCTAGTTTTAAAGTCTCTATACATTTTTGGATTCATAAAACATTTTTCAATTATTAGACCAGTGAGCTTTTACGCTTTCTTTAAAGGATGGCTGCCTCTAAGCCCACCTCCTGGTTGTAATAGTAATCATAAATCCTTATCCACTAAACTAGAATTTAAAGACCTTAGCTTATAATCTGGGCTGTTTCCCTCTTGACACAAGATCTTATCACCTTATGTCTGTCTACTATATCTTGTAATTAAGTATTCGGAGTTTATCTGAATTCAGTAGAATCTATTCAATCCCCATCATCCAACCAGTGCTCTACCCCTTAATACAATTAATATAATGCTTTACTTAAATAAATTTCGCAGAAAACCAGCTATATCTAGGTTTGATTGGCCTTTCACCCCTAACCACAAATCATCTCAATCTTTTGCAACAGACACGAGTTCGGTCCTCCAAGATATTTTACTATCTTTTCAACCTGTTCATAGTTAGATCACCTAGTTTCGGGTTTAATTAATTTAACTAACGCCTTTTACAACTCGCTTTCGCTACGCCTTCATTTTTCAACTTAAGCTTGCTAAATTAATTAACTCACTGACC
>CALBLZ010000154.1 GCA_937895715.1 uncultured Candidatus Berkelbacteria bacterium | reverse complement strand
ACTTAACCCAACATCTCACGACACGAGCTGACGACAGCCATGCAGCACCTGTGCAAAGCGGGTATTGCTACCCTATACGCCTTTCAGCGTAGACACAATGCATGTCAAGACCAGGTAAGGTTCTTCGCGTTGCATCGAATTAAGCCACATACTCCACCGCTTGTGCGGGTCCCCGTCAATTTCTTTGAGTTTTAATCTTGCGACCGTACTTCCCAGGCGGCACGTTTAACGCGTTAGCTCCGGCGCGGACGCGGTCGATTGCGCCCACACCAAACGTGCACCGTTTACTGCCAGGACTACCGGGGTATCTAATCCCGTTTGCTCCCCTGGCCTTCGTGCCTCAGTGTCAGTAACTGCCCAGTGACCTGCCTTCGCCGTTGGTATTCCTCTCGATATCTACGCATTTCACTGCTACACCGAGAATTCTAGTCACCTCTTCAGTACTCTAGCACAGCAGTATCGGATGCAATTCCGAGGTTGAGCCCCGGGCTTTCACATCTGACTTACCACGCCACCTACGCACCCTTTACGCCCAGTGATTCCGAACAACGCTTGAGACCTCTGTATTACCGCGGCTGCTGGCACAGAGTTAGCCGTCTCTTCCTCTTGTGCTACCATCAATCTGCCACGCTATTAACGCGGCAGCCTTGTTCACACATGACAGGAGTTTACAATCCGAAGACCTTATCCTCCACGCGGCGTCGCTCCATCAGGGTTGCCCCCATTGTGAAAGATTCTCGACTGCTGCCACCCGTAGGTGTCTGGACCGTGTCTCAGTTCCAGTGTGGCTGGTCGTCCTCTAAGACCAGCTACCCGTCGTAGCCTTGGTGGGCTTTTACCCCGCCAACTAGCTGATAGGCCGCGGACCAATCGGGAAGTGGCAGGCCTTGCGGTCCCTGCCTTTGATCTCTCGATCACATGCGGTATTAATCCAAGTTTCCCTGGGCTATCCCCCGCTTCCCGGAATGTATCCACGTGTTACGCACCCGTTCGCCACTAGACCACCGCTGTATTGCTACATCTATGATCCCGTTCGACTTGCATGTCTTATCCACGCCGCCAGCGTTCGTTCTGAGCCAGAATCAAACTCTCCGTAAATTGCGCTGACTTAATTTTCATTATCCAGCTAAGTTGTTTTAGTTCGCTCTCGCGAACCCGCGCGTCTCTCGACGCACAACGCACAACTTAGCCCTTGTGTTTTCTTGATCAAAAGAAGGGCCTAAACCCCTCTCCTTATCGTTGCTGTTCTCTCAAAGATCCGTTTCTGGAGACTAAAAAATCGATCGTGACTTGCACTGATCGATTCCCGTTCGCAGCCGCTCGTTTTCGGAAGCGGACTGAGATACTAATGCATCCCTCCCCTCCGTCAATCCCATTTTGCTCTTTTTTGTCCTTTTCCTCCCAAACCCCCGTACTTGCTGG
>CALBLZ010000153.1 GCA_937895715.1 uncultured Candidatus Berkelbacteria bacterium | reverse complement strand
TTCGAGTACCATGTCCAAACTTGGGAATCCGCAAAGCGGATACTTTGATCGAATCCCTGCCTATACCAAACTAAATCACTTCCTTTGAAACACAACTCCCGACAGGAGTAGTGAATTCATGGTTTCAAAGGAAGTGTTTTTAGCTTGTTGCTGACACTGTAAGCGTACCCGGCCGTTGAACGAGCGAAGCCATCCCTGCCTACACCCTTCCTCTTATCTTGCGCAAGCCTCCCATCACCTCAGCCCCAAAATCTGTAGGTAAAATTTTGTAGAACAGAAACAGTAGGACTGCAAGCTGCAACGACCAGGAGCTCACGCTATATACGTAGTTCGGTGAGAGAAACGATGCCGACAGCGTTAACACCAGCAGCAACCAGTACGGCGTTTGAACCATAAGGAGCGGCAATATCCAGAGCAGGTACCAGGGCTGGAACCATGGAGTACCAACGGCCAGCAATACAATAAAGGGTAGTACATAGGTAAACGGGCTTGGCTTGTGTAGGTAAGCCTTAGTAGCAAGAAAAGCACAGAACACACCAAGAACCTTGGTTGCTGTAAGAGATAAACCAAGAAGACTGATTAAAAGAATACTAATAAACGAGGCGTACTCGAGTGCACCACGCTCCGAAACTTCTTTCATCATTGCAGAGAGATTGTTCATTATCCCCCCGAGCGGCTGGTAGAGAAGAAGCCCAACCACACAGAGAGCAAGGAAGGTTACGCCAATTTTAGCGACCTCTTTTCCGCTGGAGCGATCGAAAATAATTTTTATGAGCAAAACAGGTAGCAGGAGAAGAGTTACATACTTAACCAGCGCACCTAGCGCAACGCAGACCAGCGCATAGGTATATAATTTTTTCTCGACAAGGTAGTAGCTTGCTACTACAGAAAGGCCGATCAAAATATCACTATGGGCATCAACCAATGTAGTCTGAAGCACCAGCGGGTTTAGAACAAAGAGCGAAACCACCAACCAAGACTGCGACTCGGGCATCTGCATGTGGTCGCAAACCCTCTTAATTAAGTAGGCAGTTGCAATCAGCGCGGCTGCCAGGAACGCCTTGATTATCAGCACAGCTCCTAGCAGCGTCCCTCCGAGCGCGATCGCTGCTGCAAGTATGTAGGTCCAGACTGGACCGTACACCATCGGCATGTCACGCCAAGACACAACATACTGCGTCCACGATTCATCTGGGATATCTTCAAGCGCAACTACGTAGGGGCTCTCGCCTCGGTCAACATACTCACGGACAATCGAGAGGCTATGATAGAGATCTTGTGACTTAGTAGGGAGCGTGAGGATTGTTACCAATCCTACTGCAACACAAAAAAATACAAGGAACCTTTTTAGATGAGTAAAACCCCCAGCAGAAAGCGTTTTTCGTAAGCTGTTAAAAAATAGAACT
>CALBLZ010000151.1 GCA_937895715.1 uncultured Candidatus Berkelbacteria bacterium | reverse complement strand
GCTTAGACATACAGCGTATAGTCGTATGTTCCGAAAATAACCTTCGAGCTTTTAAGCATATCGTGGATGCAGCAAAAGAAGTTTATCGGGGCGTAAAAGAAAAGGAAGTTCGCCAACGAAGCAGGCACAAACACTTGGATAACTGGAACATTCCATCCGTTGTTTATTGTCCTGACACACATGAGCGAGTAGAAGCTGCAAAGTATGCCCTACAACCGTGCTATTTGCTCGCAAGCCGCCCAAACACAGAAAGGCAGTTTGAAGCTGATTTAGAGCAATCTGGACGGGTAAATTGGTGGTTCAAGAACGGCACTAAGTCAGAAGACTATCTAGGTATTTTATACAACGACACTGAAACGGGTCGGCAGGCTGTGTTTTACCCTGACTACATTGTTGGTTATTCAGACGATAGTATTGGAATACTAGATACCAAGGATGGCTTTACTCTCAGCCAATCAGAAACTAAAGATAAAGCTGAAGCTCTGTATGCCTATATGCAAATGGCCCGTGAACATGGCAAGAAGATTGTTGGTGGCATCGCCTACGAGAAACATAGTCAGTGGTTTGTAAATGATGGAAGCCAGTACACACCAGACTCAAGCAGTGCTGGTTGGTTACTCATGGACAGGTAGTATATGAAAGCGATAATCCTGGCACGAGTATCGACTTTGCGACAGGAAAGGGACGGCCTTTCCCTCGAAGACATCCAGCTGCCAGATTTGCGTAAGTACGCTGAAGAGAAGGGCATCGAGGTTGTCCAAGAGTTTATCTTCAGCGAAAGTGCCGATAGTAAAATCCGTAAGAAGTTCAACGAGGTCGTCGATTTCGTAAAAGCCGACAAGAGCATCACAGCCGTGATTGCCTTTCGAGTTGACCGTATCACCAGAAACTTCCGTGATGCCGTCCTGTGCGACGATCTGAGGCTAAACTACGACATCGAGCTACACTTCGTACATGACCGACTTGTTATCCACAAGGATAGCTCAGGCAGAGACATCCAAGACTGGGATTTGAAGGTCTTTCTTGCCAAGCAGCAACTAAACCGACTCAAAGATGATGCCAACAATACGGCTGATACCCTCCTCAGGCTTGGTAGGAAGCCAGGACGAGCACCTATTGGCTATCGGAATATCACCCTGCCTGATGGTAGGACAAAAGACGTTATCCCAGACCCAGAGCGAGCACCCTTCATTGTTGAAATGTTCAACCTGTATGCACAGGGAAGCCACTCATACCTAAGTCTCTACCGTCTAATGAAAGAGAAAGGCTTAACGGCTAGTACAGGGACAAGTAAAGCAATTCCTAAGAGCCTGGTAGAACATATCATGCACGACCCCTTCTACTACGGCGTGCAACGGTACAAAGACAAGCTCTACCCGCACACTTACCAACCTCTCATTGAAAAGTGGCTCTTTGATAAGTGCCAGGGCATCATCGACGGCCGTAAGCACACGAACTACAAGTACAACAGCAAGCCATTTGCCTTTCGTAACCTCATCACCTGCCACAACTGCGGCGGTACGATTGGGTTAGACATTAAGAAAGGCAAATATCGTTACTGTTTCTGTAATAAGTACCCCGATAGAGCCTGCGATACGCCTCGGCAGCATGAGAGCGACCTAATTGAACAGGTTAAGACTGGCATCATTGAGCACCTCAGTAAGATTACTTCTGAAACGATTCAGGATGTGGTTAGTGATATGCAGAAGAAGGAAACGGCAGACTCGTCAGCTTATACGTCCCGCTTCGAGCTAATCAGCAAGAAGATTGAAACACTTGATGCTCAGAACCGCACAATGTACCAAGACCGCTTGGCAGGGCGTATTACACCGGAACAATATGACGAACTTGCCACTGCCAATAAAACACAAATAGCCCAGCTTCAAGGGCAGCTGAGCCAATCTCCGACCGAAAGCAAAGACCTTATTATCACCGCTGAATACCTGTTGAGCCTCCTTCAGAAGGTCGGTCAGCTGTACGAGAGTTCGAAAGAAGAACATAAGCAGCGCATCCACACTTTCCTACTTTCGAACTGCACCCTAAAACAAAAAGAACTGGTCTGGGAGCTGAATAAACCCTTCGACGCAGTCCTTAATTGTTCTAAATCTTCAATTTGGCTCCCCCGGCTGGGCTCGAACCAGCGACATCCTCGTTAACAGCGAGGCGCTCTACCACTGAGCTACAGGGGAATATGCGTACAGTAAAAGCGCTTTGCAGCGCATTTCGCTCGCCCATAGTAGCAAGTTGAGAGGCTTTCTTCAAGAACAGACTGGCTCTTACCAGGCCGCACGTGCGATACTAGAGCCATGACGCAGCATCTGTTCTCTTGGTATACCACCGGGTTTATCACTCTCCTTCAGAACTATCGAACCCTTCTTCGCCGTCTCGAGGCTCAATTTGCTGTAGGGGAAACGTTCAAACATATCACAGAACCACTGTTCCAGGACCCAACCGCATCCGGACGGGTTGTAGGCATCTTTTTCCGGCTCGGACGTGGGTTGTTTGCTCTAGCCTTCTACCTGGGAGTTTCGATCTTCTACATCCTGGCTGCCGCACTTTGGGCGCTTCTTCCTGTCCTGATTCTGGTAAGTATTGTCGGCTTTTTCGCAGGCAGCACTACAACCAGTATCACTAACGACAGCGCTGACCTCAATTCATTTATCGAGGAGTCGTTGTGAACACAGTAGTGCTAGCTGCCGATAAGCGCTCATTGATGCTTGATGGTAAGCCTGTTATCTGGAGCCTGCCGACACACCTACCGACAAAACACCACTCTTCAAGTAAGACCGAGCGTACACTGTTACTACTCGGAACACGCCTTGCAGAACTAACACTCTGCGGCATTACTATTTCCCTCGTCGTCACAAGCTGGCCCAACCTACAGTACGTGTTTTGGCAGAAAGGGAACCTGCTAGAGCTCGGGTTTGCACTTGCCGGGCTAGCAACAATTGCTGGTAATGTTCTCCTTTCGCAGCGTGCCGGACCCACGCGAACACTCGTAGAATTTCGCCAAAAGTCAGCAAAGAATCCCACTTCAACAGATGTTGGTGAGTACGCCGGAGACGAGGTACAGGCCTCACTTGCAGGCGCTGCCTCACTCGCCAGCGCCCTTGGGTCAGAATCAGTGCAGGCAATTCACCTGTTTGTTGCACTACTCAACAACACACGCGTGATCGAGGTATTCTTACGCCTCGAGAAAGATGTCTCTAGCTTCTACCAAACGGTGTACACCGCCCTTGCGGCAACAAAACGAGATGGCCATCGACTAGATATTTCTGCCCACCCTAACCTGCAAGAGCAGCTGAACCTTGCTGCAGCAATTTCGCTAGAAGAAGGCTTTCACACCTTGAGCCCCGCAGGACTGTTCCTAAGTTTTATCGACCCGCGCAGTACTTGTGCACCAGCGCTCCGCTACCTGACTGAAGCCCAGATTCACCGTGACCAAGTATTAGCAATCTGCAGTTGGATGAGTACGGCCGAACGAGAGTTTGCCCAGTATTCAAGCGGCAGTAAAGACGGAACATACCGAGCTCGTGGCACAATGAACCGAGCTTGGACTGCTAAACCCACACCGTTCCTCAATAACTACTCTCGAGATCTTACCCAAGAGGCCGGATACGGCCACGTGATCCTTAGCTCACCGTATGCCACAGAGATAGACGAGATCCTCACCACCCTAGCTGGTGGTGCGCAGAGCAATGTAGTGATCGTTGCGAGTGAAGGGGCCGATACTGATTCAGTGCTCTACGCCCTGGCAAGCCGTATTCTTGAAGGCAATGTGCCGGAAACGCTTCATGACACTCGCTTGCTCAATCTAGATGTTACCCGGCTCCTCACCTCTTCTGGGCAAGCTGAGGTGGCTGTGCAAACTGCAGTTGATGAGGCTGCGATGGCAGGCAACGTTGTGCTTGTACTTCCAAAGGTAGCCGTCTTGGCCGGCACTGGTGGAGCGGCGCTCGACGGGTCACAGGTGCTCGCCAATGCCCTCAGCCAGCATCAGATTCAGGTTGTTACAGTAGCAACTACCGCCGAATATCACCGCTATGTTGAGCAGAACAGTCTGCTTTCTCAAGAGTTGCGCAAGGTAGAGCTGCACACGCTCACACAACCAGAGGTTGTGATTGCCCTGGAAAGCATCGTTCCGAGTATTGAAGTGGCACACGAAACAATTGTCAGCTACCCTGCCCTCCTACCCGCTGCTGCCCCGGCTGCGCCCGGC
>CALBLZ010000150.1 GCA_937895715.1 uncultured Candidatus Berkelbacteria bacterium | reverse complement strand
CGGATTCTTCCCTGAGCAGGCTAGCCAGTGGAGCTGGCTTGAAAAGATTGTCCAAGAACGAACCAAGAAAGGTGTCCCTACTAAGGTCCTTAACCTCTTTGCGTATACCGGGGTTGCATCGTCAGTTGCTGCACGCGCAGGCGCGTCAGTTTGTCACGTTGATTCTGCAAAGGGTAGCGTGCATTGGGCGAGTGAGAACGCTCGCCGGAATGAACTTGAGGAACTGCCAATCCGTTGGATTGTGGATGATGTTCGTAAGTTTGTGCAGCGGGAAGTAAAGCGTGGCTCGAAATACGACATTATTCTACTTGATCCGCCAGCCTTCGGGCGTGGAGCAAAGGGGGAAATCTGGCGCCTTGCCGATGATCTGCCTGAGCTGCTTACAAATATTGCTGAACTCTATAGCGCTGCTCCGGCGGCGTTCCTCATGAATTTTTACGCAACCGAGCTCTACCCACAGGCGATTACCCGCCTATGCAACGATGTACTTCGTGAAAAGCTTGGCGGCAGTGTTGCCCACCAGCCGGTAGGACTGCTGCAGTCAGAAGGAAAAGAAGTTGTGCAGACGGGTGAGTCGGTCTACTGGTCTAAAGAGGGGTAGCCATCTTCCATGCCTGGGTACGTCCCAAGTAGGCAAAATTAAAACCCGATCGGAGAGGTTACTGTCCCTGCTGTTATCTGACCAGCTCCTACAGAGAGAGCGATA
Organism: uncultured Candidatus Berkelbacteria bacterium; assembly: GCA_937895715.1. Lineage (GTDB taxonomy): Bacteria > Patescibacteriota > UBA1384 > CAILIB01 > CAILIB01 > CALBLZ01. Next base: position 12,896 of record CALBLZ010000150.1, on the reverse strand, counting down.
ATATATCGGACAGCTACGAGGAGTACAACACCAATTACAGCCGCCACGAGTCCCTTGCGGGCCTCCTCGGCTTTTTTGGTATCTCCACCTGCCTGCATGTACCGAATGCCATTCCAAATTACAAAGATCATAGCAACAGCTCCTGCGATCAGGGAGAGGTAATCAACAATCCGCATAGTCATACCGTCGAGAACCGTGTTTACCTGGGGCCCTGCAAGACTACTGCCACCCGGAGTTGCAATGGCAATGCCCCATACAGCACGGGAGAGTGCGTCGGACAGCTTGGGGAAGGTAATGCGCATACAGTCAGTATACGACATCTTTACCAGGGGGGCATAATAACTATCCCCAACGCTATCCACATGTTGATAACTATGAGGAAAAGTAAAACCGAACAGAATAGGAAAGTTGTATGACACTATATGAAACTTATATATCAAACCTGGAAGAGTGGAACATAAATAAAAAACCGCCCAGCACGGGGCGGCTTCCTGAGTGCTGCTATGCCTTACTCGTAGTAGAGGCGGTCGGCAAGAGTCTCTTCTAGTTTGCTGAGTTCAGTCGTGCTTCGGGTGAGTTTCTCGGGGTTCTTGCTTGCATCCTTAATGAGCCTACCAATGTGCTCGCTACCCACCAGGTGCGGGAGTAGCACGTAATCGGCGCCGTGATTGTAGTACGAGAGGGCATCTTCGATATTGCGAGCTGTGAGAATAACCTTTGAGTGTGGGGCGTAACGCTTTGTTAGCTCGAGCAAGTAGAGATTTTCAGGCTTGTGGGGCAGAGTTGACACAACTATCCGTGCAGCAGCCAGGTTACCGTGCTCTATCATCATATGCTCATCCTCAACATCGCCGTAAATACAGGGCACTCCTTCTTTGCGTAGCGTGCGTACAATATCGGGGTCCATATCGATAACGAGAACAGGGATAGACTGCTCGCGCAGCTCCTTCAAGATGTGATACCCGGTCCGGTGATATCCCACTAGAATTGCATGATGCTTTAGCTGTTCGTGATCACCTCGGATCATAGCGCGGTGTAGGTGGTGCCCGCGCTCAAAGAGCCGGATAAAGCCTGCAAGATGGGCCAGGAGAGGCTTTCTAAAGGCGTGTAGTGCACTTGTAATGATGATTGAGATCACTACCACCCAGCTAACCTGCGATTGCAAGCGTGGGGCAATATAGCCGCTGCTTGCCGCGATCGCTAGGAATAGCAGGGAGAACTCGCTCAACTGACCCTGAGTAATTCCTGCGAGGAAAGCAGTTCGGGCTCGAAATCCATGAATTGCCAGAGTAACCATGCTAATGAGAGGTCGGACAATTACGACACAGAAGGTTACCAAGAGTACAAACCAGCCGTCTCCTGGGGCAAGTGCTCCAATAGAGCTGCCAAGTCCAACAAACGAGAAGACAATTACCAAATCCCGAACGGTCCGTAGCCGAGCGACGGTCTCTGAAGTGTAAGGAAGGCCAGCTAGGCTAATACCCGCCAGGAGGGCACCTGCTTCTGCGGGCATATCAAACCTGGTTGTGACGAAGGTGAACAGAAAAAACCATCCAATACTAAAGATCGCAAGGAGCTCCGGGCTGCGGGCAACAGATGAAAACAGCCACGGCAAGGCGTATCGGGCGCAGTACCATGTAACAACTATCAACGCGATTGCTTCAGTTGCAAGCACTAAGCCATGTTCAGCCACTCCCAAGTAACTATCTGCTGCTAGGCCTGTGAGTAGTACGAGCGCAACACAGGCCAGCAAATCCTGTATCAGCAGGAGTGATGTTGCTGATCGTCCGTGGATAGTATTAAGCTCACCACTGTCTGAGAGGAGTTTGATGACGGAAACTCCAGAGGTAAATGAAAGGGCAAGGCCAATCACAAGCCCATTACTTATCGGGAGCCCAAGTATGTACCCCAGTGCAACCCCCAGAGCAAAGCTCCCAGCAATCTGTACAATGGCCAATACTATCGAGCTTCTTATCTGCTCGCGCAGTTGGAATGGATTAAGCTCAAGTCCTACAAAAAATACCAATAGCGCAAAGCTCACATGTTTTAACTCGTCCAGCAGTGCCGTGTTCTGCACAAAGCTGCCCGCGAGGGGGCTGAGCAAGAGGCCCGCAGCGACATACCCAACCAGTGGGGGAAACTTAATATAGCGAGCGAGTAACCCAAAAATAGCCGCTAGAGCGATTGCCGCTCCGGCGTTGAGGAATAAGTCGCTGCCCCCGATAGTCATACCTGTAGTATAGCATGTAAACCTGTAGAGCATTGACAAATAGGTGATTCTGACGTATACTTATTTAATTTCCACAAAACAAAAGGAAATAAAAAAATACAAAAAGATGAATCGTACGCTTTCGGTTGTAATCCGTCAGATCTTCACACTCGCCTCTGGTGCGGCGCTTACCTACGGGATGATTCCCGTAGTTCCCGTATATGCAACAACGTTGCCTACCGTGAGTTCTGTCGCAACGCAGGGGGCGTTAGACGACCTCTCACCCGAGGCTTTCCTTTCAGAAACCAATGCAATTCGTCGTTCTGCAGGTCGTGCTCCTCTCTCGCTAAACCCTAACCTGATGCAGGCAGCTGAAAGCAAGGCTGCAGACATGCTCGCTCGAGGATACTGGGATCACTTTCGCCCTGATGATAACAAGGCGCCTTGGGATTTCATTACCGAAGCTGGCTACAAGTATTCGGTAGCTGGTGAAAACCTTGCTCGTGGTTTCAAGACTGCTCAGGGCATCACCGCAGCTTGGTACAACAGTCCATCACATAAGGCCAACTTACTCTCGGATCGATATACCGATGTTGGCTACGCCACCATTGAAACTACCGATGCAGCCGGTGCTACTCAGCTTGTGACAGTACAAATGTTTGGCGCCCGGTAAGCCTCTGCGCGAAGTCGTTACATACCTCTGTGCTACCCGTCTGCTCTGGTATACTACAGGCAATGCAGACAAAAGTTTCAGCTCTCCTACAAGCGTACGGCGCCTACGTTGCTTTTGTGATTATTGCCACCTACCTCGGGTACTCAGCAGGCCAGGCAGCACTTCGTAATTACAACTCCCAAGAGGAGATTCTTCAGCTACAACAGCAACTTGCAGCTGTGCAGCTTGAGCGCAGTCGACTAGAGTCGCTTGTCGTCTACTACCGCACTGATGCCTTTAAAGAAAAAGAATTGCGTCGCGCTCTGCTTCTGGTGCGACCAGGGGAAACTGTATATGCACTACCCGAGTCGAGTAAGGTTGCCCAGCTCGATGTCGATACCCGGGTAGTGGGAACAGTAGTGGCTAAACCAACGGCGGTGCCTACACCTAACTGGCGACTCTGGGCAGATGAGCTTCTATAGAAAAAAGAAGATAAAAAAAGAACTCCGGTTTCCCGGAGTTCTTTTTGAATAAGCGTGCTTATTCAAATATTTGGCCCGTGCTGTCGATGTCGGTAGTAGCTGTGCCGGCACTTACTGCTACACGAACAATGAAGTAGGCTGCGACAATTACAATGATACCAATGATGGCGTTAATAATACCCTTGCGCGCTTCATCTGCCTTCTTAGTATCGCCACCGGCAGTGATGTAGCGGAAACCGGCCCAGATGAGGTAAATAACAGCTACGGCGCCAGCTACGAAGAGGATAATGTTAATTACCGACTGGAAGGCGTTTCCGGCAAATCCTTCAAAGTTGTTTAGAGAGCCTTTTCCCGCGTTTTCATCTGGGTTCAAGATGTCGAAGCTTGCAGCAAGGGTTGTGCTGGCGGTTGCAGCCAGAACCATTGTGCTGGCGAGTAGTCGAGATGACCAAGTAGTTATTGCGGATCGCATGTGGCCTCCTTAGAAGGTATTAATCAAAGTTATGTATCTATTCTAGATTCGGTCAGATAGAGATGTCAAATTACCTGAACCTAATTGCTCCATTTATACCACTGTCTACCGTGGTGACGGTCTGTCCTGCGCTAATTGCTACACGAACAATGAAGTAAGAGGCTACTACAATCATGATACCAATCATGGCGTTGATAATGGTTTTGCGCGCCTCTTCGCCCTTCTTTGGGTCGCCTGCTGATGTAATGTACTTGTAGCCACCCCAGATCACAAAGATAACCGCGACTGCTCCAGCAATGAAAATTAGGATGTTAAGCGCTGAGGTTACTAAGTTGTTGGCTACACCAGTCACTGGACCTACAGTTCCTGGGTCGGTGGGTCGTACGTCAGGTATGTTAGCTGTGCCGGCTAGGACAGAATCCGCTAGTAGTAGGTATGCTGTTCCGCAGACCGCTGCTAGGCGCCTCGAAAGGGTGGATATTTTCTCGTACATAGGGCTAGTTAAATAGTAATTCGGCAGCGCCGATAATGAAATTTATTATGAAGTAGGCGGTGACAATAATCACAATTGCAAGCGAGGAATAGATAATCCCTTGACGTGCCTCCTGGATCTTTTTTGGGTCCCCATTGCTAGATATATAGCGTATGGAGTTCCAGATCATATAGATGAGCGCAATTGCCCCGAATACCAGGAAGGCAGTTGCAAGGAAGCGGTTCCAGATGCCCTCAATATTATTGTAACCGAGTGTAGGGTTAGTCAGGCGAGTTGTATTTGCGCCACTCGTGAATGCGTTACCCGGGTCTGGGATGAGCGCAGCCTGTGCCTGGGAGGGCAGAAGCAGTATCCAGACAGCAGCTAGCGTCACATAGGAAGTAAGGAGATGGGGCATACCTAATTGTTTAGCTGTTCGCTAATTGCGTCCTCAACGCGGCCGGGATTGAGGGCGCTGAAGGTGGCTCGCACCAGTAGCTGCGCAAAGAGAATAATGGCTACCCCTACGTACACGCCCACCAGGAACTTCTTGCCTGTTTTAACCGTGTTTTCATTTGCAAACCCTGCCATGTAGTACAGACCGGCGACAACAGTGAGAATAATTGCTAATCCAGCAGCAAACCAGTTGAGCAGCGCAAGGCCACGGTAGAGTAAGAATAGAATGACCGAGCGGCTCCATACTGCGGGTCTACACCCGGTTGGGTCTTTAGAGAGAAGGACATCCGGTATAAACGGGAACAGCGGAGCAGCCTTTATATCATTGAGCAGCCGCTCGCAGACACCAACTGCTGGGACTACCGGATTAGCGCCGAGGGTTCGGTTGAGAGGGCCACTGCTGTCACGGAGTTCTCCACTGCGAGGGGATGTGTTCTGGTTGTTTTCGGATGAATTGAAAGTAGGTTGGGTGATCAGAACAGCACCAAGTACAACCGGTAACAGAAAAAAGAGTGACCAGACACTGCTTGCACTCCGCGGAGCGCGCTGGGCGTTCTGCTGGCGTGGTGCCTGAGCCGGGGCGATCTTGCCGAGAAAGCGTCGAGGTTTGTGAGTCATACTAACCGAGTGCTGCCCTAATGAATGTGCGAAGGAACACCAGGGCTCCTACGACCAAAACGATGCCTACTACCAGGTACCCCATATACTTTTTAAGTTTTACCATGGCGTCTGGTTTGCCATTGGCAGTCACCATCTGGAATGCAATCGCGATTATTCCCACAGTGGCTAAAGGGATGGTGATAGCCAGGAGAATATTGAGCACCTGGTTAATCAGGATGCCAGCAGCAACATTTGGGCTGAGTCCTGGATCAGCCAAACGAGGGTCGGCCGTGGGGAGTAGGCTGCCAACTTGGAGCAGGAGAGTCTTCATAGACTATCAGGCTTCTGTAGTATGGTAGTAATCTTTTCTACACCCACATTGAGTGAGGTGATCGGAGCAACACGATTAACTGTAGTGTCAACGATTATCTGGCGGAAGGTTTCGTCAAATTCAGTACGAGAGCGCTTGTACACTGCCTTGCCGGTGAGTACTTGCTGAGCAAATGCGCTCTGGCGGCCTGATTTCTCAAGGGTAGCCTTGTACGGTGAGAGTTTGCCAGTTGAGCCAGCGATACTACCTACTGAACCAATTTCGGTGTAGGTATTGAGAAAAGCAAAAGCGCCAGCTTTATCGGTATCGTTCTTTGGGGCGCGTGTTACCGTGTCTACAGCAAAGCGGATAAGGTTAACTGCTGGCTCGGTAAGCGAGTTTTGTGGAACGGGAGCTTTATCAAAGTCGAACCGCGGATACTTGATGGCCAGCTGCTGTTCAATATCGCCGTAGCCAATAATCATTGCGACCTTGCCCTGGCCGAACGCATCGATGGCTTGGGGCATACTGCTGTTCCACGAGTACACAGCAGAGTCTGGATTGGAGAAAGAGGCATAAAACTTTAGCGCTTCTTCGCCTGGCACCAACTTTACTCCAGCCGGAGTGGTGATTGGCGCGTTAAACAGCGCGTTGCGGCGGTCGCTACTCACAACCTGCGCACCATTTTGAAGCATTAAGAGCTGCAAGATGTCGTTGGCTGGCCCTACATTGTCTGCTGTTCCCAGAGCAATGGCACTGCGTAGAATATTTGCCCCACTGCGTCGGTTTAGATACTTTGCTTGTTCCACTAGATCTCGCCAGGTTGCAGGGGGGTTGGAAAGGATAGTCTCAACCGGCTTTATCTGGTCTACACTAGGCCTGGCGCCAAGAGATGATCTGAAATCATCAACAGCTTGGGAATAGAGGTCAGAGTTGTAGTACAGCATGAGGCCTTCAACCTCGGTTGGGATTCCGTATACACGTTTCCCATCGGTGGTAAGAATCTGCTCGACAATACCTGCTGGAAAGAGCTCGCGTACTTGGTCGACTGGGTTTGGACCAGTTTTGGCAACCTTACCGTTCTTGTCACGAGCAAAGAAGTAGTTATCGGGAAGGGTGCTAATGCGGGGGGTGTGATCGCCAATCCAGTCGCTTGGGAGGCTCCAAATCTCAGGGCCAGTGCGGGCAGCCATGGAGCGCAGGGCGTCGTTTTCGTAGGTTGCTGCACTGACTGGTGTGAACTCTATGTTCAACTTGGCTGAGGAATACTTCTTTTTAAAGCTCTTAATCTGACGAGAGAGCAGGTTATTATCCTGTGGGGCTTGGCCCATGCGCCAAATACGGATTTCGATTGTATTTGTAGTTGAAGTGGTATCTGTGCTGCTTCCAGAGCTGCAACCAGTTGCGAGGAGACCAACACCAATAAGGAGGCTAAACTGGCCGGCTAATCGGAGCCGTTGCAGAAGCGCAGGTTGTTTGGTGATGGTGCGAGACATAGTTACAACTTAGTGGAGAGCTCTTGTAGGTATGATTTGAACTCACTTCCAATATCCTCTCGTTTGAGCGCGTACTCAACTGTTGCCTGCATGTAGCCAAGGCGGCTGCCGCAGTCGAAATACTTGAGATTTGTAATCTCTTTAGAGAGCAGGGTGTTTTCCTTTGCGTATCGACCCAGCACTTCTCCCAAGACGATTTCACCTCCGTGACCAGGCTTTTGATCTTCGAGGTAGCGGAAAATGTCACCAGTGAGCACCATGCAGCCATAGGAAACAAATGAAGAAGGTGCTGCCTCACGGCTACCGGGCTTTTCTACAAATCCGGTTACCTGGCGAATCCCGTTACCATAATCTTCACCTGGAACGATGTACCCGTAGCTGGAGTACGCCTCGTCTGCATCATTTTCCATCGTCATGATTACAGGCTTGCCATGCTCCTCGTAGGTGGCCACGAGCTGCTCTACTTTTGACGGTGACCCCATAAACATTTCATCGCCCCAAACTACTAAGAAGGGCTCATCTTCGGCAATTAATCCCTTGGCTTGTAGTACGGCGTGGCCGTTGCCGAGCTGTTCTTTCTGGCGAACGTAGACAAAGTGCGCGAGATCCGATGCTTCTCGACTTATCTTTTTATGACTATGCTTGCCGCGGCTCTCAAGGAGCATCTCGAGTTCCGTGTTGTAGTCGAAGTAGTCGTCGATAGCTCGCTTATTCATGCCGGTGATCAGAACGATCTGAGTAATGCCGGCAGCAGCAACTTCTTCTGCTACATGGTGAATAATCGGACGATCCACAATCGGGAGCATCTCTTTTGGGATCGATTTGGTGTAGGGAAGGAACCGTGTTCCATACCCCGCAACAGGAATGACTGCTTTCCTAACTGGCTTGTGCGCGGTCATACGGAGCGTTAATTTGTGGCAACGTGGAGCGTGCGGGTGCGCGCTTTGGCAGCTTTGGGTACAGAGATAGTGAGGATGCCGTCTACCAACTTAGCAGTTGCTTTGTCAGAATCGACTGCCATGGGGAATACAAACGTGCGAGTAAAACTTCCCCAGTAGCACTCCTGTACCATGTAGCCTTCTACTTCAGCTGATGAGGTATCGTGACGCTCACCTTTAATGGTGATTTGCTCATCAGTAACGTTAACCTCTAGATCTTCTTGGCGAACACCGGCAATCGGGGCTTTAATAACAATTTCGGCTTCGGTTTGGTAGACGTCGATAGCTAATTGACCCTCAAACTCGTCCATCCACTCGGTTGGGTCAACAATCGGCTGGCTACCCATGATAGGCAAGCTGCTCATATGCCTCCTTGGGGTTAGCAGGTAAGATATTTCTCCTATTAGTATGGGGGATACGTCACGTTGCTGCAAGCCAGGTTGACTCTAGAAGTTGCCTCGGTGGTTAGTGCGTGGCAAGATAGGTGCATGCGTTGGTATGCGTCTCTCACCAAACCGGAAAAAGTGCTTCTCTGGTTTACGGCAGTGGCCGTGTTTTTTGGTCTACTCGTGCGAATCTGGAACATTACGTTTCCTGAAAAGCAGGTATTCGACGAAGTCTACTTTCCGGTTATGGCCACACAGTACCTAGGGGGAGTTGATGTTTTTGATGTACACCCGCCGCTGGGCAAGCTCATAATTGCCGGCGGTATTTGGCTATTTGGAGATACCTTTTTTGGTTGGCGCATTATGCCGCTCATTGCTGGGTGTCTATTGATCTTCGGTATGTCTCTGATGTACTGGCGACTCTTCAATGACAGAATCGGCGCCTGGATGATGGCGATAATTATCGCGCTTGAGGGGATATTGATTGTGTACAGCAGGGTGGGGCTAATGGATGGCGTGCTGTTTCTGGCAACTTTCTTAGCTTTCTATCTTGGAACCAGGGTAAGAGATGGACGGAGTATGGCGCTCTTTGGCATCGCACTCGGACTCGCGGTGTCGATCAAGTGGCCAGCGGCGGCAGTGTTGCCGGCAGTATTCTGGTTTACCATTCGAGATAAACAGTACCTGCGCATTCTTGGTAGTTTAGGCATCTCACTCGTTGTGTATGTGCTAGTGGTTGCCTTTGGCGAGTGGCTCGACGGAGCGCGGGGGATTTCAAGCATCTATGCTGCTGTGGTTGAGTGGCACTCGCAAACAGCTTCGTATCATGCACACTTAACGGCAACCCATCCGTGGAGCTCTCCGTGGTACACGTGGCCGGTTATGGACCGTCCTGTCCTGCTTATCTACGACACGCTCCAAAGTGGCAGCGCCCGTATTATGACGACGATTGGCAACCCGCTCTGGTGGTGGGCGAGTAGCGCACTGACGCTTGGGAGCGTGCTGTGGATTTTCTGGGACTCAATGCTGGTTAAAGGAAAGCTCCTTAAGCCAAGGGAGTACCTGCGTGCCGTGTGGAACCACGAACTAACCCCGTACCTCATTGGCTACTTTGCGGCATGGCTGCCCTGGGCGTTTATTGGTCGGGTAATCTTTTTGTACCACTACTTGCCTGCCTACGGTTTTGCGTTGATTATTTTAGTGTTCTGGCTACGCAAGCTTTGGTCAGCTCGACCGCACTGGGTTCTCCTCTTTCTTGGGCTCGGGTTTCTTAGTTTTATGTACTTCTTGCCCTGGAGCATTGGATGGATAAGCATGACTCAGCAGCAGGTACAAGAACACACTTGGTTGCCTAACTGGTTAGCCGCTACGGCTACGTACTAAGTTAATCCTGGTGTAAGGTCGACCTTGCTATACCAAGTGAGTGGATCTTCTTAGACATCTATTTCCGGACTACTGCGTTGCCTGTGCTAAACCCGGGTTACTTGTGTGCCCAGAATGTGTAGGCCAAATGGGTAACGCAGAAATATGCACCCCCTTTGCCTGGGGAAACACCTACTCGGTTCTAAACTTCCGTACTCAGGTAGTACGTCACGTAGTCCACGCACTAAAGTACCAGGGAGCCTTCCGACTCCTACCCTTACTTACCCCATACCTGTTGCAAGCAGTGGCATACATCCCACCAGGTGCGCTGGTGGTACCCATTCCTAGCTCATCCCAGCGGTTGCGGGAACGTGGTTACAACCAAGCCGAATTACTAGCCCGGGGGCTTACTCAGGCATCTGGCCCCACGGTAAGTACCAAGGTGCTGGGTCGTAGAAACGGCACGTCGCTCGTCGGTCTGAGTCGCTCAGATCGGCGACTACACGCCCAGTCCCAGTACTTCTCCCGCGGTTCGGTTTTGGGTAGAGATGTCGTCCTGGTAGACGACGTGCTAACTACAGGTGCCACGCTAACTGCGTGCGCAGAGCTGCTAGTGGGCGCGCATTCTATCCAGGCAATTACTCTTGCGTACGAGCCGCTGGCTGATACACCGTAACCGTTGCATCTTGGTACACAGCAAGCCAGCCTAGCGCACGGATAGCCGACTCGGTCTTATCTGATGGATCATTCCGCCGCACCAATACTGCCTGCACGGAAAACTGCTGGAGTATTCTCTGTAGTTCATCCACATCACCTAAGTAAACACGGGCATATATGTCCATGGCTGCATCTACTTCTCCCGGTGGCGCCTGCCAACGCCAGCTTGGCATTCGATTATCGATAAACAGTTTGGAATTAGGCAGGTTCTTAATGAGGTACCCTCCCCAGTCGTACGGTGCGTACAGTCGGGCGCTTGGTAGGTATTCGCGTAACCAAGGTAGGGCCTGTTTAGGAACAGTGGCCTGAGAAGCAGTGGTTGTCCAGGTAAATGCAAACACGTAACTTGCTGCGGTAAGTGTGGTAATCGCAAGGGTAGCGATTCCAAATATATATGAAAGCAGCCGATCCTTCGAAAGGCGACTCAAAAACCCTTCGGGGATTACAAATGGCGCTCGTACCTGAGCAAAGAGAGCCATCAGTACCGCGAGCGGTAAGTGTCGCGTACTTGAGATAGCTAACAACCCACAGACGAGCATTACTACCGCGTGGAGTGGGTACTGTTTCCGGTGGGTAAAGGTAAGTACTGCCCCCCATAACACAAAGACCAGTCCAAGGAGCTGGCTCGCTGTCTGTATCCTCCAAATAGGTTGCCACTCAATGATACGTTGCCCGAGAGAGCTGTCGCTGAGTGTTTGCCACACCTCAAACCACAACAAGGAGCCATAGGGGTTAATGAGGCTGAGGGGGATTGTTGCTGTTGCGAGTAAGAAATCAACTGGCTGTAGTTTTTTACTCGTATAGACTGTTGTAGCCCACCTGACTAAAAGCAATAGAGTGAGTAGCAGGAAGCTGCCGTGTGTATTTGCCCAAAACAGTGCCAGGGTTGGTATGGTCCAGCGCCATATTCGCCAACGATCCTCCGGTAGCAGTATCAGCCAGAGTGCATACGTTACCAAAGCGAGTGCGACTACTTGAGCACGTAGACCAAGAGTAGTAATCAAGGCTCCCATAACCACGAGATTGAGTAGAGCGCCGCGTATAGAGAATCGTAGCTTCCAAGTTTGAGTTGCACACAGAAGCTGTACAAGTATCGCGACTCCTAAGCTAAGCCACACAAGACCAATTGTTCTATCCGTATAAGCCAGCAGAATATCGAAGCTCCAGGCATGACTCACAAACGGATAGGAGGGCATGCTGTAGGAAAAGGGGTCTACCGTGCTGATGCCGCGCTCGAGGATAAGCTGTCCGTGTCGTATGCGCCAACCAAAATCAGGATCAAGCTTGGCAGCGATAAGCGCCCAAGTAAAACAGGTGGTGAAGAGGGTGCTGAGACCCCATAGAATTACGTGTAGGCGCGTAGGTGAGCGATGCATCTTTGTAGTACAGCTGAAATTCGTAGGTTCGGCTACACTGCAACAAAAAAGAGATATGTTCAGCAGCCAAGTATTCCTGGGCCAAAGAACATATCTCTTTTATCTGGTGCACTCGGCAGGGATCGAACCTGCGACCTCCCGGACCGCAACCGGACGCTCTATCCACTGAGCTACGAATGCAAGTGAGCGAACGCGACGGAAAGCTTGCTTTCCGGCATGTGAGCGAACGCGCATTCTGCATCACGAAGTAATGCGAATGCAATCTTGCCTATGAGTGCGAACGCGACGGAAAGCTTGCTTTCCGGCATGTGCTTCAACAAAGCGGTGGGTCACATGACCACACCTGAGCATAGTAGCGGAAAAGATAGAAATGATCAACGATGCTTGCTACGCTGGCTATGTACGGGATAGCACCTGTGCACACCCTTGACGAGGTACTCATTATGGAATGACACGACGCGCACGGTTCTCGACAACGCACACGACCAGCCCTACAGGAGGGAGCTGTATGAATCATGCGCGACCTGATCAGGGAGCGCTTTACACCTAAGCTAAGATGTCGCTCGGGCGCGCGACATTTTGCTCGGCCGGTGACCTTCGGGTTTAGGCCAGCCCCGGAGGATGGCGCTTGCGCTGTCCTCCAAACCTTTAACCAAACCATATGAAAGTACTTGTAACAGGTGGAGCTGGGTTTATCGGTTCAAATTTTATTCACCACTGGCTTCAGCATCACCCAAATGACTCAGTGGTGAATTTTGATGTCCTAACCTATGCTGGAAATCTTGAAAACCTGAGTCAGTTTTCACAGGACCCCAGGTATACATTCGTCAAAGGCGATATTCGTGATATGGATGCCGTACGACGCGCCATGCAGGGTGTAGACCTTGTTGTGCACTTTGCTGCTGAGTCACACGTTGATCGCTCAATCTCTGGACCAGCTGATTTCGTGACGACAAATGTTCTAGGAA
>CALBLZ010000149.1 GCA_937895715.1 uncultured Candidatus Berkelbacteria bacterium | reverse complement strand
GCTTCTGAGTCGAACTGAATGCCGAGTTCACGGGTGCCAAAGAGCCCCATTCCCCTCCTTTGTTGAGATATCGTTAGACAGTATTGATTATACCGTAGATTGGCTGCAGTACTGAAATTAGTACGAAGGCAATTCCCACACCCATCACAATCATGATAAGCGGCTCAAGGAGGGTTGAGAGGTTTTTTGCCATGCTGTCTACTTCTTTGTCGTAGAAGTTACCAAGCATGTTAAGAATTCCAACAAGATCTCCTGACTCCTCACCCACTCGAACGAGCTGGCTCACCATAACCGGAAACTGCTTGTGCCGTCGAATGGCTGTGGAGATTGGAACACCATTCTCAACATCCTTGCTAATTTGAACGATTGCTTTTTCGTACACCATGTTTGAAACCACCCCCCGCAACGTTTGAAAGATGTCCAACATTGGCACGCCCGCTTGTGACAAGAAAGCAAAGCTCTGGGCAAATCGTGCCATTGCAGCCTTCTGCTGAAACTTGCCGAGCACCGGAATCTTTAACTTTATGGTATCCCAGGCAAAGTGTCCCTTGGGATTTCGGAGAATAGCTTTGAATATCAGAATTATTCCAACCAAAATTCCTACGATAATGTACCACTGGTTCACGAACACATCAGAAATACCCAACAGAATACGTGTTGAAAGCGGTAGCTCTACTCCAGATTCACGAAATAGCGTTGAAAGCTTTGGTAGTACGAAGGTGATCACCAGAATAATCACACCTGTGAGTAGGGTAACGACAATCGCCGGATAAATGAGCGCACCACGAACCTTACCGCGCAGCTCATGGTCCTTCTGCTGCTGCTCGGCTAGCTTCTTTAGAATCTCCGACATGTTACCGGATTGCTCCCCTCCTTTAATCATCTGGTAATAGACCGATGAGAACGAGCGAGGATGCTTAGATAGGGCAACTGAAAATGGAATACCACCCTCTACATCAACCACAATACTAGCGAGTACTTCGCGCACTGCCTTTACGCTGGACTCTTCTTGCAGATCCCGCAGTGCACGGGGCAGGCTGATACCCGCGTGAAGCATTACCGCAAGCTGCTCTGTCATAATTATTCGATCCTTGAGAGAAAGTTTTGGCCCACCACCAAGCTTAAAGTGAAACTTTATTTGCTCCTGACTAAGCTCCACAACAGTACCCATCCGTTTAACCTGAGATAACGCTTGGGCGTAGTTAGTAGCAGCAATACGACCCTGGTTGATTCGGCCGTCTTCACCTTTGATTTTATAAAGAAAGTTTGACATTACTCCTTCGTTACTCGCCAGACTTCTTCAAGGGTTGTCATACCGCGCATTGCCTTCACCAGCCCATCTTGCAGCATGGTAAGCATGTGGTCTTGCTTGATCGCCATTTCAGTAATTTTATCACCGCTTGAGCGCTGCGCGACGAGATCTCGAATATCTTCTGTTACGTCGAGTACCTCAAATACTCCCATGCGCCCCTTAAAGCCTTTGATGCCGTTAGCAAGATCGACAACAGGTTCGTAAAACGTTGGGTGCTTAAGATCGATCCCTTCCTCAAGGAGCATCTTCTTGGTTGGCTCAGGCAGCTTCTCGATTTCTTCGAGCACTTCGTCGAGCTCAGCCCCGGTAAGCTTGCGCTCAGAACGGTGGTCAGGATCGAGAATGCGCACCAAGCGCTGGGCAACCACGGTATGAATTGAAGAAGTAATCAGGAATGGTTCAATTCCCATATCAATTAAACGCGGAAAAGCCCCAGCCGAGTCATTGGTGTGAAGTGTAGAGAGCACTATGTGACCGGTAAGTGCGGCATGGATCGCCATATCAGCAGTCTCGCGGTCACGGATTTCACCAAGCATTACGATGTCTGGGTCTTGACGAACAACTGAGCGAAGCCCGGCTGCAAAGGTGTAGCCAATATCAGCGTGCACCTGGCTCTGGTTAATACTCTCAATACGGTACTCTACCGGGTCTTCAAGCGTGATCACGTTCACCTCTGGTCCCATCAGCTTGCCGAGTACTGCGTAGAGCGTTGTGGTTTTACCAGAGCCGGTTGGTCCTGTTACTAGGATCATGCCGTGGCTTCGCTGAATGTTCTTCTGCAGAATAGCTAGGCCACCGTCCATCAGACCGACTTCGCCAAGCTGGCGAATGCCGAATTCTTTGTCGAGAATACGCAT
>CALBLZ010000148.1 GCA_937895715.1 uncultured Candidatus Berkelbacteria bacterium | reverse complement strand
GGGTTTGCAGCCAGTTGAACTCCGCCAGTACGGAGTCCAGGTTTTGAATGATGCTCTGGGGCAGGCTGATGTTCCGCAGCCGCAGCATCGACTGCTGCTCACGCAGCGCATCAACTACATTAGAGAGGCTTTCACGCAGGGTTTGCAGGTTTTGATTAATGACCTGCTGGCGACCATCCGATTCAAACATGACGAACCTGACCAATCTGGCAAGGATGAGATGCTGAGATTATACACGCATTCAACGCGTACTGATTGCTGGAGTCGTGGTCTCCTCTATAAGGAAGATGGCAATTGGCCTGAGTACGGCCTTGACGGCACCCAATGCGATTGATATAGTTCCGCCCCGCTAAGGAAGCGGCTTAACAACTGAGCACTATAGCAAGTCAGCAACCAAGTTTGAAATTGGTAGAAATTAGGTGTTGACAGGGTTGAAAAGCTCATGCTATAGTATTCCTCCCGCTGAGGGAACGCAGCTTAAAACGCTGACCCGAGCAGTTCGGTGTAAAAACCGGGCTGTTTTTGTGTCAATCAAACGTGGAAATCCCAAATATCCAAAGTGAGTTATCACAAGTTGGAAAGTTGGTGAAACAAACGGATTGACAACCTTTCAGCGAGTGGTATCCTTAACGATACATTGAGCGACCACAAGTTGCTCATCTGCACCTTAACAACAGGATAGTGAGAGAAAGACAGCAGGGTTCGAACGAAGAATTGACCCAAGCATGTTCTTGCAGGAATGCGGGAATGTGTTTTACCCCTTTCGAGGGGTAGTCAAGAAAACTGACGAAGAGTTTGATCCTGGCTCAGGATGAACGTTGGCGGCGTGCCTAACACATGCAAGTCGAACGGTGATAGCAATATCATAGTGGCGCACGGGTGAGTAACACGTAGCTTATCTGCCCTGGAGAGTGGGATAACGTTCCGAAAGGAATGCTAATACCGCATAAGCTCACGGAAAGTAGAGGACTGTGAGAAAAGGAGAAATCCGCTCTGGGATGAGGCTGCGGCCCATCAGCTAGTTGGTGAGGTAAGAGCTCACCAAGGCAACGACGGGTAGAGGGTCTGAGAGGATGATCCTCCACACTGGGACTGAGACACGGCCCAGACTCCTACGGGAGGCAGCAGTGAGGGATATTGCACAATGGGCGAAAGCCTGATGCAGCGACGCCGCGTGGGAGAAGAAGGCCTTCGGGTTGTAAATCCCTTTTCTGCGTGACGAGGAAGGACGGTAGCGCAGGAATAAGTCTCGGCTAACTACGTGCCAGCAGCCGCGGTAAAACGTAGGAGACAAACGTTATCCGGAGTTACTGGGCGTAAAGGGCGTGCAGGTGGTTCGTTAAGTCTGGCGTGAAAGCCTCCGGCTCAACCGGGGAAAGTCGTCGGAGACTGACGAACTAGAGGGCAGTAGAGGCGTGTGGAATTCCGGGTGTAGTGGTGAAATGCGTAGAGATCCGGAGGAACACCAGAGG
>CALBLZ010000147.1 GCA_937895715.1 uncultured Candidatus Berkelbacteria bacterium | reverse complement strand
TGAGATCACGGTAGATTCTGTATCCTAAAACCTCACGTAAGGCGCGGTCAGTTTCGGCCTTCTGAGCAAAGCGAACTTCAGGATCGCTGGCATAGTACTCGACTGGAAGGTCTAAAGATTGAAAAACCTTCATCGTCAAGACATCATGAGAAATTCCTGTTTGCTCGTTAGCTTTCACCGCTCGATACAAGGCTGAACGCAACAACGCAATTTCTACGAAATCATTAAAATGGCCAGCTTGTAGCGATGCGTCCTGACGGTTATCGGTGAAGCTGAGAAGTTTTCTAGCCTTTGGCTGCAAGTCCTGATCATTTCTCAACCGACGAATTAGGGACATACTGAGAATGGTTGTATCTGTGGAGCGACCACCCGAACTGAGTTCGGTAAGTTTTGCAAAATCAGAGGATTGGCGAGCTCCATAAGACACTCCGCAATGGAGGCAGAAGCGGAAAGATGCTTTCAAATAAGCTACCCGTTGACCCGTTTCACCTTTTTTCCCATCCGGACTGATCCTGACTACTTCGGGTAGGTTTTTACGTTGGCTTTTCTTGATAGCCAATTCGCCATTACTTTCTTCAAGCCAATCATCTGGAAGGCGGTCAATAGCATCATAATTATCTTCTGGCCAGGGATTATCCTGGTTTAGGTAGAGAAATCCTGGTTCACCACCATCGGAATCTCTGTTTTCGTTAAGCTCGCGCGGTAGAAATAGCTCAGATCCACTTTCATGATCTCTGGTCCGCCGAACAACGTAATACTCTTGGCCGCACTCACGGCAAAAAGCCAGGGGAAGTAATACTTTATCTCGTTCACCGGGTACAAATTTTTGTCCATACACGGTAATGTGACGATCTGCTTCTGCTTCCACTGATGCATAGACCGTATCTCCACGGCTGATAAACTGGTGTAATCGGAAAGCAAAAGCTGGAAAATTTGTCTCCGGATTAGCAATCGAATACCCTTTTAACAAAATAGCCTGAAGCGCACGAACGCAAATCTCTTCAGGCAGTCCGGTGAGGACACTTAATTCATGCCCAGCCCCATTGTTACCGGTCAGGCTTTTTGGAAGGGCGCGTACCAGGCGGCCGCTTTCTTTATCA
>CALBLZ010000146.1 GCA_937895715.1 uncultured Candidatus Berkelbacteria bacterium | reverse complement strand
TACCCACAGTTCATCCGAAAACTTTTCAACGTTTACCGGTTCGGACCTCCATGACATGTTACTGTCACTTCATCCTGACCATGGGTAGATCACAAAGTTTCGCGTCTACCCCCTCTGACTATGCGCCCTATTCAGACTTGCTTTCGCTTCGGCTACGTGCATTAAACACTTAACCTTGCCAGAGAGGAGTAACTCGTAGGCTCATTATGCAAAAGGCACGCCATCACCAGACGAACTGGCTCTGACCGCTTGTAAGCGTATGGTTTCAGGTACTATTTCACTCCTTTATTCAAGGTTCTTTTCACCTTTCCCTCACGGTACTAGTTCACTATCGGTATCTTGAGAGTATTTAGCCTTACCGGATGGTGCCGGCAGATTCCCACAAGGCTTCTCCGACCTCGCGGTACTCAGGGTACTGCTACAAAACTTAAACTTACTGCTACAGGCCTATCACCTTCTATGGAACAACTTTTCAGAAGTTTTCGCATTTATTTAAGAGTTGACGTTGCAGCCCTACAACCCCGGATATGCCGTAACATATCTGGTTTGGGCTCTTACCTGTTCGCTCGCCACTACTTAGGTAATCATTTGTTATTTTCTTTTCCTCCGCTTACTTAGATGTTTCAGTTCAGCGGGTTAGCCAATTTAGGCCTGGTAAACCAGGCGGGTTTCCCCATTCGGAAATCTTCGGATATAATGGTTTTTTGGCACCTCCCCGAAGCTTATCGCAGCTTAACACGTCCTTCTTCGCCTTCAAGATCCTAGGCATCCTCCATACGCCCTTAGTAACTTATCCTAATTATCTTGTAATCTCTTACTTTCAATATGTCAAAGAACATCTTCCGACGAATCGGAAATGTGGTAAATAATGGATTCGAACCATTGAAATTCTGATAGAATCATCAGAACGTACGGCCATCGTACAAATGAGTTACCAAAGAACTGAGCGACGAATCGCTTTTGTGGAGAATAACGGATTCGAACCGTTGACCCCCTGCGTGCAAGGCAGGTGCT
>CALBLZ010000145.1 GCA_937895715.1 uncultured Candidatus Berkelbacteria bacterium | reverse complement strand
AGAATACACACATGCACCTATCTAGACTGCGAGCGGGAATCACCCTCCTGGCGCTTGCCTTCTGCCTCTTGGTTACACCTGCTCCAACTCAAGCTGAGAGACCCTTCATTCTCGGTGCGTGGTATAACGAACCTGATTTAGAAGGAAAAACCCTTGAGCAGTTTGAGCAAGAGCTTGGGGTCTTCTTTAATTCGCACAAACGCTACATCAACTGGTACCAAGCATTCGACGTGCCGTGGGCACAAGCCATGCATGCAGCTGGCAGGCTTCCAGAGTTCACCTGGCAACCATGGAGCGCTGGTACCGGGATACGGTTTGGAGATATTGCTAGTGGCAGTTACGACACCTACATACGGCAGGCAGCTAAGGACGTAAAGACCTTGCCGTTCACCGTACAGATTGCCATTGCCCCAGAGATGAACGGCTGGTGGAGCCCTTGGGCCATCAACGGCCAGCCAGGCCGTACCAATACCGACTTTATTAACGGCTACCGTCGCATGGTCGATATCTTCAACCAGGAAGGCACCGGTAACGTGGAGTGGATTTGGGCACCCAATGTTGTCGATAGCAATAGCCCCGTCACCTATCAGTACTCACAGCTCTACCCAGGAGACGCATATGTAACCTTTATGGGTCTAGACGGCTATAACTGGGGAGACTACCAGAGTGGCACCTGGCAAAGTTTTCGTCGAGTCTTTGAGTACTCATATTCCCTGCTCACAGCCATAAGCGCAAAGAATATCTTGATTATGGAAATTGGCTGTAATCAGACAGGGGGCGACAAAGCGGCCTGGATCCGTGACATGTTTGCAGAGCTACCAAACTTTCCGAAGATTAGGGGGTTC
This sequence comes from uncultured Candidatus Berkelbacteria bacterium, assembly GCA_937895715.1. GTDB lineage: Bacteria > Patescibacteriota > UBA1384 > CAILIB01 > CAILIB01 > CALBLZ01. The sequence continues at coordinate 1,261 of CALBLZ010000145.1, read as the reverse complement.
ACCTGGTTCAATCGTAACCGAGAGGTAGACTGGCGCATCGCGTCGAGCCCTGAGTCTAAGTTGGCGTTTAAAGAAGCAGCTGCCCAGTGGCTCCCTGTATTAAACGGCACCCCTACTCCAAGCCCAACACTAGGTGCCACGACCAAAACAACTCCTACTCCACAAGCAACACCCACAGCAACTGCTGCGACACAGACCACCCCAACACCGCCTACACCACCGGCACCCACACCTGCTCCAGCTAAGTCCACTCCCTTGGCCGAAAGAAACCCGATTCCCACACCAGAACCTGTAGTAACGCCACCTGCCCTTGAGACTGAGCCCACACCCAAACCTGAGGCTATTCAGGTAGTGACCGAGTCGATCAAGGGCTTCTGGCGAGATCGGACTCAGTCTCCAACAGGTCTTGTGGTTACCTCTGCCCTACTTCTTGCAGTAATTGGGAGTGCCCTGCATCCAGTAAGTAGAAGGCGCATTCGCTGGGCGGTGCAGATGTTGCGAGTAAAGAAGTAACCCAGCGAGTACCTGCTGGGATCTACGAGTCCCTGAACAAAACAAAGAAAAGGTACACACAACACTTCCCGCGTGTTGTGTATCCCAACTGGGCTCTTCGAGCCCAGGAACAAAGAAAAAGAACAGACCAAGTCTGTTCTTTTTCTTTGGCTCCCCTTGTCGGATATATTTCGCACAGTGTATCGGCAAGAAATACTTGGACTGAGAAGTGAACTTACTATCCTCGCTGAAGTGTTCAACCTACCAAAACCAACCCTTAACTAAACCGTGCCAATGATACGGTTATAGATTTCTGGATATACCTTACTGAACTGCACTACAGCTGCACGCTCTGAAACGTCGTAGCTTTGGCAAATAAGAGTAAAGATATGGTTCAAAACTTCGTAATCCACAGCATCAGCCCCGCCTGCCTCTGCGATGATCGGGTCAATAAGACCCTGAACTGTTCCGAATGGGAAGATTATCTCGCTCGCAAACTTGTTAGCCTGGGTTTCTAAATAGCCCCAATCTCTTTCAGATATGGTTGCCCGAAAGGTAAGAAAGTCATCTGTACTCTTAATCTTCTGGTCAGCCACCCCATAGATATCCCTGTGCAGAAACATATGCCCCAGCTCGTGTGCCAGAGTAAACTTTAGACGACCCTGATGACCATTTATTGCAGATGAGTCAATTGTGATAACAGTAAAGTCATGGTCGATATAGGCTTCCGTTTCAGGTAATACACGCTTAATTCCAGCAATAGCGTTGA
>CALBLZ010000144.1 GCA_937895715.1 uncultured Candidatus Berkelbacteria bacterium | reverse complement strand
TTTTCACCTTTCCCTCACGGTACTGGTTCACTATCGGTCACAAGAGAGTATTTAGCCTTAGGAGATGGTTCTCCCAGATTCCCACAGAATTCCACTTACTCCGTGGTACTCGGGTACGTATAAGAAGGAGTTATATTGCTTTCGATTACAGGACTATCACCTTCTATGGTCTACCTTTCCAGGTAGTTCAACTAACAATACAATTTTTGACTCCTCAAGACTCCGGTAAGAGTCTCTGAATACGCCCCACAACACCGTTAATACTAAGATTACCGTCATGACATATTAATCGGTTTAGGCTCTTTCCCTTTCGCTCGCCACTACTCAGGAAATCACTATTGTTTTCTCTTCCTCCGGGTACTTAGATGTTTCAGTTCCCCGGGTTGGCTTCCTACAGCCTATGTATTCAGCTGCAGATGACAAGACATTACTCTTGCCGGGTTGCCCCATTCGGACATCTACGGGTCATAGGTTGCTTCCACCTCACCGTAGCATTTCGTCGGTAACCACGTCCTTCTTAGCCTTCTTGTGCCAAGGCATCCACCAATTGCCCTTAATAACTTCACCAAAAAGTTTTTATCTACGGGCCTGATGCTCGATGAATAATACTGTTTCCAGTATCATTCGAATGAAATTAATTTATAATTAAGATCATTTTATTGTTATGGCTCTTGCTATGTCAGCATCACCGGCAAAGCCGATTATCTGATCATACTTTCAATATGACAAAGAACATTGCAGTTTTCACTGCTTTTGTGGAGCTAAACGGGCTCGAACCGTTAACCTCCGCCTTGCAAGGGCGGCGCTCTCCCAATTGAGCTATAGCCCCTTAATTGTTTAATTAAGGGAATATCCGTTGTGTGTTTAGAGCACTTTCCCTAATAGTGGGCCTGAGAGGAGTTGAACCACTGACCTCACGCTTATCAGGCGTGCGCTCTAACCATCTGAGCTACAGGCCCATTTACTGTCGATCTCTAGGCGACAGGATATGGCAGTTTTTACCGCCTGTAACCTGAGCTTCATACTTTCAAAGAACAAAAATAAATGAAAGGTGGATGCCGGAGAGTATGGAATGACTATGGGATACTCTTAGAAAGGAGGTGATCCAGCCGCACCTTCCGGTACGGCTACCTTGTTAC
>CALBLZ010000143.1 GCA_937895715.1 uncultured Candidatus Berkelbacteria bacterium | reverse complement strand
GGGTGAAGTCGTAACAAGGTAGCTGTAGGAGAACCTGTGGCTGGATCACCTCCTTTCTAGAGTTCGAAGGCCTGACGCTTCGGCTGAAGGGCTTCCACTCGAGGTCGATGGGAATCACGCGATCCGTCTCTGTTCAATTTTCAGGGAACCGATCGGTCTTTTCATCCCTGACGACGCTCCTGGGCCGGGCCTGTAGCTCAGCTGGTCAGAGCACACGCTTGATAAGCGTGGGGTCGATAGTTCAAATCTATCCAGGCCCACCATCCGCCAGCCGGGGCTGTAGCTCAGTCGGGAGAGCGGCGGCTTTGCAAGCCGTAGGTCGTCGGTTCGAGCCCGATCAGCTCCACCAGCGTCGTGCCATCAGGGATAAGGAAGAGGACCGACCGGTCCGAACGTTTTCGCGGGTCCGCCCGCGGATCTTTGACAACAGAATCGAGTCGTCACAGTTTCGCGAATCATTTTCGCGTCTGAAGGATTTTATGGCCAAGCTACTAAGGGTGAACGGTGGATGCCTTGGCGCTGAGCGGCGATGAAGGACGCGGCAAGCTGCGATAAGCCTCGGGGAGCCGCAAACAGGCTTTGATCCGAGGATTTCCGAATGGGGAAACCCGGCGGGGGTCATGCCCCGTCACGGCGGTCTGAATACATAGGGCCGTCGAGCGAACCCCGGGAAGTGAACCATCTCAGTACCGGGAGGAAAAGAAAGAAATTCGATTCCGTAAGTAGCGGCGAGCGAACGCGGATCAGCCCAAACTCGAGTGCCTCCGGGCATTCGGGGGTTGTGGGGCAGAGTCCGGATCAGATCCGGGGAGTTACCAATCGCGTGTCTAGGTGAAGGTCCTGGAACGGACGGCCACAGAGGGTGATAGCCCCGTAGCCGAAAGACATCGCGACTCCCGTCTCTGTACCCGAGTACCACGGGACACGAGGAATCCCGTGGGAATCCGGGAGGACCATCTCCCAAGGCTAAACACGTCTCAGCGACCGATAGTGAACCAGTACCGTGAGGGAAAGGTGAAAAGCACCCCTGTAAGGGGAGTGAAATAGTACCTGAAACCGTTCATCTACAAGCAGTGGAACCACCATGGGGCAACCCGGTGGAACCGCGTGCCTTTTGCATAATGAGCCGGCTAGTTACCGTTCGTGGCGAGGCGAAGCAACGTGCTGAGCCGTAGCGAAAGCGAGTCTGAATAGGGCGTCTAGTCACGGGCCGTACACGCGAAGCGGGATGATCTAGCCTGGGCCAGGATGAAACGCGGGTAACACCGCGTGGAGGTCCGAACCGGTGTTTGTTGAAAAAAGCTCGGATGAGCTCAGGCTAGGGGTGAAAGGCTAATCAAATTCCGTTATAGCTCGTTCTCCTCGAAATGCCTTTAGGGGCAGCCTCGGACGAATACCTGCGGTGGTAAAGCGCTGGATGGACTAGGGGCCTTACCCGGTTACTGAATCCAACCAAACTCTGAATGCCGCAGAGTACTATCCGGGAGTGAGACGGCGGGGGATAAGCTTCGTCGTCAAAAGGGAAAGAACCCAGAGCGCCAGCTAAGGTCCCTAAATCAGTGCTCAGTGGAAAACGATGTGGAGACGCTCCGACAGCCAGGAGGTTGGCTTAGAAGCAGCCATCCTTTAAAGAAAGCGTAATAGCTCACTGGTCAAGTGGCTCCGCGCGGACAATACAACGGGGCTCAAGCACTGTACCGAAGCTGCGTATGCACGGGGGATGCGTCCCCCGTGCGTGGTAGAGGAGCATTCCGTGCGCGTCGAAGGTGGACCGTAAGGATCACTGGAGTGCACAGAAGAGACCCTGCCGGCACAAGTAGCGATAAAGCAGCTGAGAACGCTGCTCGCCGAAAGACTAAGGTTTCCTGAGCAAGGTCAATCCGCTCAGGGTCAGTCGGGACCTAAGGCGAGGCCGAGAGGCGTAGCCGATGGACATCCGGTCAACATTCCGGAACCGCTCTTCGAGCGACAAAGACCGATGGGGTGACGCAGGAGGCTAGTTGGACCCACGCGTTGGAGTTGACGTGGGCCAAGCCCGTAGGCGGAGGGGATAGGCAAATCCGTTCCCTCGTTCACGCCGAGAGGTGATGGGGTGGCCGCAAGGCCAGAAGTCGATGATGCCACGCTGCCTAGAAAAACCTCGTTTCGGAGTTCGGAGGGCGTCCGTACCGTAAACCGACACAGGTAGTCAAGGAGAGAATCCTCAGGCGCTCGAGTGAAGCGTTGCGAAGGAACTCGGCAAATTAACACCGTAACTTCGGAAGAAGGTGTGCTTGCGTTCGTGTAGGGGCTTGCCCCCGAGGCGATCGCGAGTTGCAATAACCAGGCCCAGGCGACTGTTTAGCAAAAACACAGGACTCTGCAAAGTCGAAAACGACGTATAGGGTCTGACGCCTGCCCGGTGCTGGAAGGTTAAGGAGAGGGGTCAGCGCAAGTGAAGCTCTGAACCGAAGCCCCAGTAAACGGCGGCCGTAACTATAACGGTCCTAAGGTAGCG
>CALBLZ010000142.1 GCA_937895715.1 uncultured Candidatus Berkelbacteria bacterium | reverse complement strand
TGCAGTAATCTAACCCTGTCTGGCTTTTATTTCTTCAGCCTCAACCCAAGCAATACCTTTTTCTCGCATCAATGCTAGCTTTTCCGCTTGTTTTTCTGGCGTACTATTCGGATGGATATCCACCCTATGAAGGGGTATAAGAATTTCTCTAGCAGTCGGTATTTCAATGTTTTCTTGCTGGGCCAGATCTGTTAGCATCCACATATTTGACTCATATCTGACTTGATCGCATGTAAGAAGGCCAATGTGATCGGGAAACTCGCTGTGCCATGTGTGTAGAAACTTTCGAGCAATACTCATGCTCGTAATACTTTCTGAGTCAGTTTTTATTTCTATGGAGATACCCTGCCGATCCAGTCGTCGACTAATCTCCGCAGCGGTTGTTTCAGACTCAAGTCTACCCTGGGAGTCAATCATCGCACCCGAAACCCAGATCACATCAACATGATTGGAAATCGGTAGAATCGCCGAAACTACGCCATCGAGATACTGGCTGTAGCCAATGGTTTCAATGGGGTGTCGTTCTTCTGGAGCCCAGCCCCCGTAGCAGTTAACCCAAAAGAGAATTCGTTTCACTAAAACGTAATTACCGAGGCAAGTGCATCTATCGCAACCCGCTGCTGCCCCATCGTATCGCGGTCACGCACGGTAACAGTGCCGTCTTCAAGGGTTTGGTAATCGATAGTAATACAGTATGGTGTACCGACTTCATCTTGCTTGCGGTACCGGCGGCCAATTGCACCACTATCTTCATACACCGTTAACCGATCCGGCATAATTTTGCGCACAATTGAGTGAATTTCACGTGCCTTCTCGGAGAGGCCGTCTTTCTTCATAAGTGGCAAGACAGCAACTGCAATAGGCGCAATGGTTTTTGGCAAATGTAGCACCGTTTCAAGCTCAGAACCCTGACTATCGCGACCCTGTGGGTACTCGGCGTAGCTATCTACAAGGAGCATTAGGAACAAACGACCAAGCCCGACTGATGGCTCGATAACAAATGGCAAGAACTTTTCTCGCGTTTCTTCATCAAAGTAGGTCATGTCCTTCTGCGAGGCTTCCATGTGACTACGCAGATCAAAATCTGTACGGTTGGCGATTCCCCACACCTCGCTCCAGCCTCCGAATGGATAGTTGTATTCAAAATCGACGGTGCGCTTTGAGTAGTGAGAGAGCTTTTCTGGGCGATGCTCGTAGCGGCGTAGATTTTCAGATCGAATACCTAAATCTTGAGTCAAGAATGTGTCGACTTCCGTAAGCCACTTCTCAAACCACTCAGCGTCTTCACTTGGACGTACAAAGAACTCAATTTCGAGCTGCTCCATCTCGCGCACCCGGAACAGTGAATTGCCGGTAGTAATCTCGTTACGGAACGCCTTACCAACTTGCGCAATACCGAATGGAACTTTCTTGTGGTAGGTTCCTAGTACGTTTTTGAAGTTAGTAAAAATGCCCGGAGCAGTTTCTGGTCGAAGGTACACGGTGGAACCGCTATCAGCCACTGGGCCGAGGTTTGTAGAGAACATCATATTGAACTGCTTTGGGGCAGTAAACGTCTTCTTGCGGACATCTGGGTGTGGGCAGACCAAATCCTCATACGAAGCGCCGGGCTTCAGGTGGACGCGACTAGGGTCTGAGAAGTCGTATAGCTCTTGTGCCGCAAGCAGGGCTGCCTGCTCGTCATCTTTACTAGGGACCAAGCCGCCTGACTTCTGCTTAATACCGCGCTGCTTTTCTGACTCAGTAATCCAGCGCTCCATCCAGATATGCACGTCATCTTCTTCTAGGAAATGGTCAGAACGAAGACGAATATGACTTTCCTTGCATTCAATGAGTGGGTCGCTAAAGCTGTCCACGTGCCCTGAGGCTTCAAGTACAGCTGCAGGGGTGAGAATGGCCGCATCGAGGCCTAGCATGTCATCACGGCCGTATACAAAGCGTCGTAGCCATGCTCGTTTGATATTGTTAGAAATCTCAACACCGAGTGGGCCCATATCGAAAAGCCCGCCAGCACCGTTATAGATTTCGGCAGAATTAAAGAAGATACCTCGTCGTTTTACGAGGTTAAGAATAGGTTCGAGGGATGTGGCTCGTTGCATAGCACTAGCCTACCAGAATCTGTCGGAACCAGGTAGGTACTGCTATAGAAAGGCAACACTTCGCAGCGGTTTTCCTACAATCGTCTGAATATACTCAAGAATTACCGACTGCACCTGTTTCTGTACTTCAGGCTGCATTCGTAGGCGATGTGCCACAAAGCTCGGTTGAGAAAGCTGCCGTAGTGCTACAACCGACTCCTTATCGAGCGCCAACCCAGTGCGTGATTTTCCAGCTTCTGCATTCTGCACACCCCCAAGCTGGCTATCCCACAGCAAGCGCTCTGGGTCGAGCGGCTCCCCCGAGCGCACACAAACCGTAAGTTCAGGTTTATATCCGAGTGAAACAGCACATTTGAGCAAGAACTCGAGCACTATCAGCTGATTTAAGTTCCCATCTTTCAAGAGTTCAATTGTGTACACCAGAGCGTCGTATACGTGTGGGTGTGGCTCATGCTCCACAAACAGCTTGTCTACCCCTTCAGCCAATACCTCTGCAAGCTGGAGATATTCAAGACTATCGGCTGGGTAGGCACCCGCACCATCGCTCTGTGCGCTGGTAATCAGGTACCATCCACCGCTTTCAGAGAGCTCTATCACACACGGTAGGTGCGGCAGTAAATGGCCTGTTAGCCGACTTGTTGGTTTTCGCACCCCTTTGCCCCGTGCCCGGATCTTCCCCAACACCTTCGTAAAGAGTAAATAGGATCGATCTGCGTCAAACACATCGGATGAGGTAAGAATGACGGCAGCTGTTTTTTGTGAGCGCATGCGTTATCTCTGACACTCCGGACAGTAGTGCGTTGAGCGTCCGGCAACCTTAGAGCGTGTAATCACCCCCTCATGACAACGTGGACAGTCCTGCCCCGTCTTGCGGTACACCTGAGCAACCTGCAGATATGTTCCCTTCTCACCCACTGAGTTCAGGTAGTCTTTTTCTGTTGACCCGCCGTGCATTAGGGCAATCTCTAACGTTTCTTGTATGCAATCGACCAAGTTACGCCCCTCTCCAGCTGTTAGGCTCCCTGCTTTACGGGTTGGCAGAATAGCAGCTCGGAACAAGCTCTCATCTGCATAAATATTGCCGATTCCTGCAATGTTCGTTTGATCGAGTAAGAAGGCCTTAATGGTGGTAGAGGGGCGTTTCTTAAGCCGTTCCTGAAGGTACTGATCGGTAAAGCCAAGTGAAAGCGGTTCTGGCCCTAAGCTTTGCATGAACTTGTGCTGAGACTGCTCCTCGGGCGAGAGTACATGCACATAGCCAAAGGAACGCAGGTCGTTAAAGAATAGCTTTGACCCGTCATCAAACTGAAAAATCAGTCGGGTGTACTTATTTGGCAGCTCAGAGATATACGTTGCCTCGGGGTGGCCACCCATCACCTGTTCGCCACCCTTGGCAGCCTTCCAGAGTAGTTGGCCTGTCATTTTAAGGTGAATTGCAACCGCCCAACCATTTGTAAGCGGCATAACGATAAGCTTCCCCAGCCGCTCGACAGAGATGATAGTCTGCCCAAGTAGCTGAGACTGATCCCCAGAAAACTGCTTTTCTCGGAAGATCTCAATACCATCAACCATCCGCCCACTCAGACGATCTGCAAGCCCCCGGCGAATTGTTTCAACCTCTGGCAGTTCTGGCATACGACTAGTTGCTCCGTTTAATCAAAATTTCAGCTTCGGTTAGGTAGAGTAGGGCCGTGAGCGCCTTTGCTAAGCGCTTACCGTCATGACGAATATAGGTGCGGGTTTTCGCTAAGGGGTCGTTTTTATCAGATTTGAACGTCGGTTTACTTGCAAGCAAGTTCGTACCAAACAGGCGGTAGTGCAATCTATTCATACGCTTGCGATCTATCCGTACCGGGGTCTTTTCGCGCTCCTGCTTATACTTTTCCAGTAGGTAGTCAGTCGGGTGCTTTGTGTTACAGAGTACGTAGTCGATTGCTGGTGAGCCGATATGCTTTTCAATCAGGTCAACAAAATCCTGGGCAAAGTAGGCGCCAGCTTGTCCTTTTTCGGTCATCAGGTTCACAATGTACACAATCTTAGCTTTAGTCGCCCGAAGCGATTCCCGCACCCCATCTACAAGCATGCACGGAATTAAGCTGGTATAGATACTCCCTGGGCCAAGAACAATTAGGTCAGCCTCCATAATCGCCTGCTCAGCCAGCGGGTGGATCGAACATGGGGGCTCTACCCAGAAACGTTCCAGCACTGCTCCTTCATCCCAAATATGGCTCTCAATTGCATGCTCACCTTTTATCACCTCGCCGTCTGTGCCCTGAGCGCGCAGGAACATCTGATCAGTTGTCACCGGTATCACTCGACCACTAATCGAAAGAATTTTTCCTGCTTCAATAATTGCCGAGTCAAAACTGCCGGTAACTTTTTCAAGTGCTGAAATCAGCAAATTACCAAAACTGTGCCCTTTCAGGCTGCCTTCAGTAAAGCGGTAGCTAAACAGCTCCCGCAGCATTGTAGAATCGGAGGCCAAAGCAACCAGCGCTTGTCTAAGGTCTCCCGGAGGCAGTACACCCAACTCATCTCGCAGAACACCAGTGGAGCCCCCATCATCCGCAGTGCTTACGATTGCTGTTAAATCGAATGATGTTTCGCGGAGGGCTTGTAGGACGGTAAAAGTACCGGTCCCACCGCCAATCACTACAACTTTCTTTTGTGACATGGTAACAGTTTACTGTAGCTCGTTTCCAGGTTAGTATGGCGAATTGTAAGACAGCCTACAAGCTGCTACGATGGGTGAGGTATCAATCCCTCGACCCATGAGTGCTCCAGCCAACCCTACATCTCCGCAATACTGGCGGGCGCTAATCAATCAAAGCGCCATTCGATTTTTTATTCTACGCGCTTTGTGGGACAAAGAATCGTACGGATACATCCTCTCTCGTGAAATAGAGGAGCTTTCTTGGGGCTTCTGCACACCTACCGAAAGCACCCTCTACCCAGCCCTCAACGATCTCGAAAAACGTGGGTTAATCCACAGTACACAGGTAAGCGCCAACTCCCGTATACGCAAGGTCTACCACATTACCGAGCAGGGCAAACTCGCTTTCCGCACCGCTGTTAAAACCTGGGGCGAAATCACCCCTGCCCTGCGCAAGGCTACGACACTTTAATTTCTACAACGAGAAAGCCCCAGCAACCGTTAGGTTCCTGGGGCTTTTCTGTCTTAGCGATAGGCTGCTCGGGATCGGGCTGCCTGGGTTTGAGTTCGCCGCTTCCGGCGAGTTCGGGGTGTGGTCTGCTTCACGTAGACGCCGTAGCCAAGCCCGAAGGCAAGCATCAGGCTGCTGAACGGAAGGTACCCATCGCGTGACCCCTTCCACTCCTGCCACTCCTCGTAGTATGGGTCCGAGGAATCAGTGCTCTGGGGGTAGCAGGAGTAGCTCTGGTCGAGCTCTTCGCGCGTGTCCACCGAGAGCGAGTTCCAGCTGGACATCAGCTCGTTGTGGCGGGCTGCACCGCTGATGTCACTGGGGATACCAACGAGGCAGAGGAGCAGGAACGAAACGATAATCAGCCAGCTGG
>CALBLZ010000141.1 GCA_937895715.1 uncultured Candidatus Berkelbacteria bacterium | reverse complement strand
ATTTCGCTACCTTAGGACCGTTATAGTTACGGCCGCCGTTTACCGGGGCTTCAATTCGGTGCTTGCACACCTCCTTTTAACCTTCCGGCACCGGGCAGGCGTCAGACCCTATACTTCGCATTGCTGCTTCGCAGAGCCCTGTGTTTTTGCTAAACAGTCGCTACCCCCTGGCCTGTGCCACTCTACTCTGGTTGCCCAAAGCAGAGTCACGCTTATTCCGAAGTTACGCGTGCAATTTGCCGAGTTCCTTCAGCACAGTTCTCTCAAACGCCTTGGTATGCTCTACCTGACCACCTGTGTCGGTTTCGGGTACGGTCTCTGTTGGAGTTATTTCCAGGGACAACTTCCCTGCCAGGACAATCCAATAAGCCCTGACAAGTTACGTCATCCGTCACTACCAACTGGCCCAGGAATATTCACCTGGTTCCCATCGACTACGGCTTTCGCCCTCGCCTTAGGGGCCGGCTAACCCTGCGCAGATTAGCTTTACGCAGGAACCCTTGGTCTTTCGGCGGGAGTGTCTCTCACACTCCTATCGTTACTCATGTCAGCATTCTCACTTCCGATACCTCCAGCCAGTCTCACGACTGACCTTCACAGGCTTACGGAACGCTCCGCTACCGCTTGCAGTAAACTGCAAACCCATATCTTCGGCGAACGGCTTGAGCCCCGTTACATTTTCCGCGCAGGATCGCTTGACCAGTGAGCTGTTACGCTTTCTTTAAAGGATGGCTGCTTCTAAGCCAACCTCCTGGTTGTCAAAGCAATCCCACATCGTTTCCCACTTAGCCGTTACTTGGGGGCCTTAGATGATGGTTAGGGTTGTTTCCCTTTTCACGACGGACGTTAGCACCCGCCGTGTGTCTGCCCGATAGTACTCCTGGGTATTCGGAGTTTGGTTAGAATTGGTACCGCTCGCGCAGCCCGCATCCATCCAGTGCTCTACCCCCCAGGGTATTCGTCGGACGCTCTACCTAAATAGATTTCGCGGAGAACCAGCTATGTCCAGGTTTGATTGGCCTTTCACCCCTATCCACAAGTCATCCCAGAATTTTTCAACATTCACGGGTTCGGACCTCCAGTTGGTGTTACCCAACCTTCATCCTGCTCATGGATAGATCACCTGGTTTCGGGTCGTCATACGTCGAACTCAGCGCCCTATTCAGACTCGCTTTCGCTGCGCCTACACCTACCGGTTTAAGCTTGCTCGACACATGAAGTCGCTGACCCATTATACAAAAGGTACGCCGTCACTGCGCTTGGCAGCTCCGACTGCTTGTAGGCTTCCGATTTCAGGATCTGTTTCACTCCCCTTGTCGGGGTGCTTTTCACCTTTCCCTCACGGTACTTGTTCGCTATCGGTCGCTGAGGAGTACTTAGGCTTGGAGGGTGGTCCCCCCATGTTCAGACAGGATTTCACGTGTCCCGCCCTACTCGAGTCTCTTGCTGTTTGACGTCTACGGGGCTGTCACCCGCTATGGCCGACCTTTCCAGGTCGTTCGACTTTATTTCACAAGAGCACTGGCCTGGTCCCGGTTCGCTCGCCACTACTACGGGAGTCTCTGTTGATGTCCTTTCCTCCGGGTACTGAGATGTTTCAGTTCCCCGGGTTCGCTTAATGAACCTATGTATTCAGTTCATCATACCTTTGAACGATCCACCAAGATCGTTCCTGGCCGAAACCAGAAACAAGTTGGAAGACCGTAAAGGTGGGTTTCCCCATTCGGAAATAACCGGATCAAAGGGTGCTCGCGCCTCCCCGGTTCTTATCGCAGCGTGCCACGTCCTTCATCGCCTCTCTACGCCAAGGCATCCGTCAGAAGCCCTTTTGCGTTTGATCGTTCTCAGCAAAACCCATGCGCTTGTGGCCTCTCCGACTGGAAAGAAGTGCCGGAGCGCCCACGCATGGACTTTGATATTTTGCCAGACAATGTCTTCTCGAGCTCGACCTCAAAAGCATGACTGCCCGGTCGAACCTTCCCTTCACAATTTCAATGCAACCAGCGGGATCCGCCAGCGCAAACCGTGTTCCTTTAATCGCTGAGCCGTCGGCCACCGGATGGTGGAGCCAGACGGGATCGAACCGACGACCTCATGCTTGCAAAGCACGCGCTCTACCAACTGAGCTATGGCCCCGATCCGCGCTACCAGTAAGGAGTGGTAGGCCCGGGCAGACTCGAACTGCCGACCTTACGCTTATCAGGCGTACGCT
>CALBLZ010000140.1 GCA_937895715.1 uncultured Candidatus Berkelbacteria bacterium | reverse complement strand
GGGTGAAGTCGTAACAAGGTAGCTGTAGGAGAACCTGTGGCTGGATCACCTCCTTAAAATAATTACGACACACGCGTCATGATCTAACAAGGTCAGAAACGCAGGCTTACATATCTAGTTTTCAGATAATCAACAGAAATTGATCTTTTAACACTTTGATTTGAAGAGTGAAGTTGGTGCTTGGCTTTGATTCGCTGACTTTGCGACACAACTTGAGGGCCTGTAGCTCAGTTGGTTAGAGCGCACGCCTGATAAGCGTGAGGTCGGTAGTTCGAGTCTACCCAGGCCCACCATCGACATAGGTTTAACGCGGGGTGGAGCAGTCCGGTAGCTCGTTGGGCTCATAACCCAAAGGTCGCAGGTTCAAATCCTGTCCCCGCAACCAAATTTCTTTGACCGACGGGGATGTAGCTCAGCTGGGAGAGCACCTGATTTGCATTCAGGGGGTCGCAGGTTCGATTCCTGTCATCTCCACCACTTTTTAGAACTTTTATATGCAGCCGCCGGCTGAAATAAGAGTTCTGAATTGGACTCTGGATCTTGATATTTGATAACTGAATACATTGTAGAAAACTACAAGTTGCAATTAAAATTGTAAGTAAAAACAAGTAATGATTATAGCTTGTTTGCCGGTAGTTTCGATCTTGATCCGTTCGTCTGAACGCGGGTGGTGAAAGATTGGGGCTAATTTGCTGGTGAACAAGTTTTATGGTCAAGCTACTAAGGGCATGCGGTGAATGCCTTGGCACTTAAAGGCGATGAAGGACGTGAAAAGCTGCGATAAGCAACGGTGAGGAGCACATATCCATTGACCCGTTGATTTCCGAATGGGGGAACCCTATATACGACTGCTTGAATACATAGAGCAGAACGAGCTAACTCAGGGAAGTGAACCATCTCAGTACCTGAAGGAAGAGAAAACAACAGTGATTCCGTGAGTAGCGGCGAGCGAAAACGGACCAGCCTAAACCGATTGGGCTTGCTCAATCGGGGTCGTGGGACCAGACATAATGGGACGAGAAGATTAGAGGAAATGTGTGGAAAAGCACACCATAGAGCGTGATAGTCGCGTACTCGAAAATTTTCAGATCTTAGTTTGGCACCCGAGTAATGCGGGACACGAGGAATCTTGCATGAATTTGCCGGGACCATCCGGTAAGGCTAAATACTCTTAAGTGACCGATAGTGAACCAGTACCGTGAGGGAAAGGTGAAAAGAACCCCAGTGAGGGGAGTGAAATAGTACCTGAAACCGCATGCTTACAAGCAGTCGGAGGGCTTCGGCCTGACGGCGTGCCTTTTGCATAATGAGCCGGCTAGTAGATGTCACAGGCAAGGTTAAATGATAATTGAGCCGAAGCGAAAGCGAGTCTTAATAGGGCGTTTAGTCTGTGGTATCTGGACGTGAAACGGGATGATCTAGGCATGGGCAGGATGAAGCGTGGGTAACACCACGTGGAGGTCCGAACCAGTTAAGGTTGAAAACTTTTTGGATGACCTGTGCCTGGGGGTGAAAGGCTAATCAAATTCCGTGATAGCTCGTTCTCGCCGAAATATCTTTAGGGATAGCCTCGGATTTATCATTGTGGTGGTAAAGCACTGACTGGACTAGGGGCCTCACAAGGTTACCGAATTCAATCAAACTCTGAATGCCATAAATGACTGTCCGGGAGTCAGACTGCGGGTGCTAAGATTCGTAGTCGAGAGGGAAAGAACCCAGACCAACAGCTAAGGTCCCGAAGTAATAGTTAAGTGGAAAAGGAAGTGGGGAAGCACTGACAGCCAGGAGGTTTGCTTAGAAGCAGCAATCCTTTAAAGAAAGCGTAATAGCTCACTGGTCAAGTAGCCCTGCACCGACAATATAACGGGGCTTAAACTATTCACCGAAGCTTTGGATGAATTTATTCATGGTAGGCGAGCATTCTGTAGCTGTGAAGCGGTTTCGTAAGATCCGTTGGAGCAATCAGAAAAGACTTTGTCGGCATTAGTAGCGATAACGTATGTGAGAACCATACGCACCGAAAACCTAAGGTTTCCTGCGTCAAGTTAATCTGCGCAGGGTTAGTCTGTACCTAAGGCGAGGCCGAGAGGCGTAGTCGATGGAGATCCGGTTAATATTCCGGAACCATGGGTATGTGATGTGGGTTGACGCAACAGGGTAGGCAAGACAGCTGATGGATGCTGTTGAAGTAAATAGGCCGTCGCTTAGGAAAATCCGGGCGGCACAAGGCTAAATACACGGACGAAAGTACGGACCCTCGGGTCCGGAACAAGTTGCTGACCCCAGTTGCCAAGAAAATTCCCGTTCATCTATACATACTCCACTGGCAGTACCGCAAACCGACACAGGTAGGTGGGATGAGAATTCTAAGGTGCTTGTGAGAACCCTCGTTCAGGAACTCGGCAAAATGTAACCGTAACTTCGGGAGAAGGTTAGCCGTGTTCACCAAGAACACGGTCGCAGAGAAATGTTTCAGGCGACTGTTTAACAAAAACACAGGTCTCCGCAAAGTTGTAAAGACAACGTATGGGGGCTGACGCCTGCCCAATGCTGGAAGGTTAAGAGGAGTGGTTAGTCGTAAGGCGAAGCTGCGAATCGAAGCCCCAGTGAATGGCGGCCGTAACTATAACGGTCCTAAGGTAGCGAAATTCCTTGTCGGGTAAGTTCCGACCTGCACGAATGGCGTAACGATCTGAGCATTGTCTCGAGGGTGGGCCCGGTGAAGTTGTAATACCAGTGAAGATGCTGGTTACCCGCAAAAGGACGGAAAGACCCCGTGCACCTTTACTACAGCTTGATATTGGGTTTAGTTATTGCTTGTATAGGATAGGTGGGAGACATTGAAACTGGGACGCTAGTCTCGGTGGAGTCACCCTTGGAATACCACCCTGGTAATGATTGAATTCTAACTCTGGACCCGTGAATCCGGGCAGAGGACAGTGTCTGGTGGGTAGTTTGACTGGGGCGGTCGCCTCCCAAAAAGTAACGGAGGCTCTCAAAGGTTCCCTCAGCATGGTTGGTAATCATGCGTTGAGTGCAAAGGCATAAGGGAGCTTAACTGCAAGACATACAGGTCGAGCAGATGGGAAACCAGGACTTAGTGATCCGGCGGTAGCGTGTGGAAGTGCCGTCGCTCAAAGGATAAAAGGTACGCCGGGGATAACAGGCTGAT
>CALBLZ010000139.1 GCA_937895715.1 uncultured Candidatus Berkelbacteria bacterium | reverse complement strand
CGCAATCTTCTTCCCATCTTCGCTAACAACCTTCTGATACGAGAGCTGTGTCTGACTTGCTGCAAGTATTGTTTCAAGTGAAATCGGCAAGAGCACAGGAGCTGCGAGGGTACGTCGAATATCATCGACCGAAGCGGCAACGAGTGACTGTGATTGTTCTACGTCGTTAATTGAGGCAATTATCGTGCCGCCAGTTGATCCAGCGCTATTTCCGGTGATTGGGAGCGCAGAAGCTGATGGAGATGGTGTCGGAGATTCAGCAAATTGAGGTGCCCCAGTCTGACTTGCTGAAGCTGTTGGTGTTGGTGATGCAGTTCCTGCTGCCGCATCTGGCGTATCGAGTTCCATGCGAACCCCAGCCGTAACACTCTTTGAAAGACCGTTCGCTGTTACAGACATTTTACCGAGCAGCTTGGTTCCCTTTACGCTAAATTCACTCAGGCCATAGTCTGCTGTAAGCTTGGTAAGAATCACTGCGCCATCGGTGCCAGTTTGGGTAGATCCACTGCTCGTTGGTGTGGCCGAGGCAGTTGGGGCTGGTGAGGCTGTAGGTGCGCTTTCAAGGGTAACCTGACCGGTAAAGGTATATCGCGTTCGTGCTGCAAGGTAGGCCTGCGCAGTTGCGTTAGTTTGAGCACCACCCCGTGGTAGTCCGCTAACCATGCTGTAGAAAATTGGGACTTGCGTACCACTACTTGCCATAAGGTACCCAACTCCCGAAAGCACGAGGACAAGCACTACAAGAATAAGTGCAATCATGCCGCCACCAATGCCCCGACGTGGTCGGGAAGCTAACGAACCGCTCAGGGGGATTGGCGTATCGAGCAGCGCATCTGGTGTTCGGGGCGGGAGTGGCCGCTGTGGAGACGAGAAATCAGCGTCGAGCGGGCTCGCGCTCATACTACTGTTCATGCCAACACCGCTGTTCATTGGAGCAGCTCCCCCAAAAGTATTCATTTGCGGACGGAGTGGTGCAATGTCAGGTTCGGGAAGTAGCGGCTTTGGTGGGAACGCTGGCGCAACAACTGGGGGCGGAACACTAGGCACTACTGTAGGTGCTACAATCTCTTCTTGCTCTGGCTTAAACACAGGAATGGTGGGTGGAGCCATCTTAACCTGTGGAGCCGGTGTTACAGCAGAGAACGGCGACGTTGGGGCTACGGGGGGAGGAGTGGCAACAGGAGCAAGAGGAGGTGCCACTACTACTGGAGGTGGTAGAACAGGAGCTACTGGCTGCACAGGCTCCACCGGAGCGGCAACTGGCATGGGTGGCGGAAGAACTGGCGCTGGGGGGTTCGCCGCAACTTGTGGCTGAGCAATTGGCGCAACTGGGGGTGGGGCAATAGGTGGAATGATTGGTGGCGGTGTGACAGGAGGAGTAGCACTAGGTGCGGTAACTGGAGCGGGCGCAAAGTCACGAGTGGTGCTATTTACTGGAATTGAGCCGGCGCTGGTTTCATTGAGCGTATCAGGTAGTCGAAAACTAGTAGCAGGCGCTTCTGCAGCCTGGCGCAAGAGCTCTTCTCGGGTTAGCCCAGTATTTATTCCACCAGCAATAATAGTTGGGGCACTCGGACTATGAGCGCTCGCAGTGCTAGCCGCAGCAGGGATCGAGGCAGGATCAGGTACAACAGCCGGCTGTGCACCTGCTTTAGCGGCCATTTGTGCAGCAAATGGATTCGCTTTTGTAGAATCTGATTGCAGTGCTGAATCGTCGATATCAGTTGGACTAGGCATACACCCCTCTAGAGAATTACTTCTTGAGGCCTGCGCTCAGTAATTCGAGTGCTTTGGCCACCTGCGCATCATTTGTTGAGATTTTTTCATCTTTACCGAGTGCCACTTCAACGTCAGGAGTAATACCCTTCTCGTTGATTTCGGTACCCTTTGGAGTCAACCAGTGTGCGATGGTTACTTTAATACTACCACCATTCTTGAGCGGAACCAGGTCTTGTACACTACCCTTTCCAAAACTCTTTACCCCCACCAGAGTAGCTCGGCCATGGTCGCGCAACGCGCCTGCAAAGATTTCTGAGGCAGAGGCACTTCCTTCATTGAGGAGCACAACAATAGGCAGCTCTGGGGCAATTGCTTTATTTGTAGCGCGGTATACTTCTTCTGGAGCACTCTTGAAGGTTTCTCGCAGCACAACACGCTCGGCAAGATTCTTGTCAGGGCTGTTAACCTTATTTGGAATCAGCATACCAGCCATATCCACCGCTTTGTTTACTAGCCCGCCTGGGTTATTGCGCAGGTCGATGATTATCCCCTTCTTGTTTTCGCTTAAAATCTTTTCTAGATACTGCTGGAAAAAGGTAGAGGTGTCATCACCAAACTGGTTGATTCGAATGTAACCGTACTCTTGGTTATTCCAACTGTCTTCTTCTTTGACACTCTTAATGGTAATCGTGTCGCGAGTAAGTGTGACGTCAAAGGGCTCATTTTCGTTAGGACGCGCAATATTGAGGGTGACCGAACTGTCTTTTTCACCACGTATAGCATCGATAGCATCCACAAAGCTCATTGTGTCTACGGCCTTGCCGTCAATTTTGAGGATTACATCCCCCGCCTTTAGCCCGGCGCGCTCTGCAGGCGTATCTTGAATCGGCGCCACAATGGTTAACAAGCTGTTGCGGATTTCAAGTTCAGCGCCAATACCGCCAAATTTTCCTTCGATTGATGATTTGAAAATTTTGTTCTGCTTTGGGGCAAGGTACACCGTGTATGGGTCTCCAAGCCCAGCTACCATTCCACTTATAGCGCCGTCAGTTCGCTTATCGGTGCTCAACTCGCCGTAGAACTTTTTATCGAGCGTACTCCAAGATTCCCAAAAGGTGGCGAGATCGATTGATTTCGCCAATGTTTTAGCATCTGAACCGAGCTCCGTGCTAGCAGCTGATGCAGGAGCCTGTTGTTTACCAACCAAGTAACCGGTTGCAGCACTCCCACCCAACAGCACAAGGCTAATGAGAGAGATAAGGAAAACTAAGTAGCCACGCTCCAGGGCATTTCGTGTATTCATGCTGAGATTTTTTGAATTAATTACCTACGTAAATGACCCAAGAGAACGTAGGGGCCATTATCTACCTTCATTGCCCAAGCGTTTCCGTATCCACCAAAGTACTCATTAAGCACTACTATACCATCGGCTGGTGCGTACACTGGAGAACCAATTGGCCCAGCAATGTCGATACCCATGTGGTACCCAATCGAGTACCAGTTGCTCACGTTACCATACTCCTGGGTAACCACAAAACTGCGTAACGGCCAGCTTATCGTTCCATTATTAAGGTATGGGCGAGGGTTTGTATGGCCATTAGCTGGGCCGAATAGGTTAACTTCGAGGTGCACGTGTTCCCCCGTAGAAAAGCCTGTACTTCCTTGTGTTCCGATACGCTGACCTCGTGATACTCGAGTTCCCACTCCTGGTCCGGAGCCAAAGACTCCTTGGGCGTTTGCGACACGTGAAGCAAGCTCTTTACGAATTTGGTCTTCGAGTGATGCAATTCTCTTTCCCACCTTAATTGCCTCAGCCTCGAGCGCGGCTACAGCCTGCTCTGCGTTATTCTTAAGCGCTGCTTGGGTAGACCTATATACTGACAATCCTCGCTGCTGCTCTGACTGCTGATCCTTTAAGAGTGCCAACTGTTGGTTTTTATTCTCAAGCTCAGTCTTGCGCTGTTGTACCGCCATTTTCGCTTCGGTGGTTCGGGTATAGAGCGCCATTACTGATTGTACGAGTGCAGAAAACTGAGCCTTATCACGCTCACGGCGGGAGATTCCCTCGTTAGAAAACAGTGCAAGCTCATCGTTTCCTTGGCTAGCACGCAGTACATACATGTAGCGAACCAGGGCGTCTTGCTGTTCTTGAATACGGCGCAGTTCAGATTCTAGACCGGCGATTGTTTGATTCTGGTTTTCGATATCAATCTCGGTATTCTGAATATCATCTTGGGTATCTTGCAGCTGACTCTGCACAGAGGATATCTGCTCAGTAACCTTAGCAATTTGAGAAGCAGCTTTTTCTGCGGTTGCTTTCTTTTTTGCAGCCTCAGCTTCAGCTTTCTTTTTTGCAGCTTCAGCTGCGGCCTTATCTCTTTCAAGCTGCGTTAAATTAGCCGCCTGAGCTGGTTTTGCCTCACTAAAAACAAAGATTGCTGGCCCCATGTAGAGAGCAAGAACCAGCAGAGCAGCACAGCCTTTTCGTAGAAAACTTGGTTGAAGCATGCGATTCATTGAGAGTATACGTGAGCCAGCCTATTCTTTCAAGTACCGACGTACCGCAGCAAAACTACAGAACACTCCGAGAATGAGTCCGGCCGTAATCTGTAGAACAAAGAGGTAGGTAAGCAGCCCAACGGTAGACTCTGCATTACCTGCTGCAAACGATGCGCCAAAGAGAGCGATGAAGGTATTTTGATCACCAGCAATACTCTGCTGAGCAAGTGCCTGGAGCTGACCAAGGATTGGCCACGAGACAAGCGCCGCCAGGAGCGAGCTGAGAACGCCGTAGAGCATTCCCTCAATAAGGAATGGACCACGAATGAAGCCTGGGCTGGCGCCCACTAGGCGCATAATTTCTACCTCATCACGACGTGAGTGGATCGTTAAGCGCAGCGTATTAAATACAACAATTACCGCAACCAAGAGATAGAACACCGCAAAACTTGCGCCGAGTGTACGTACAAACTTAGTTCGCTGGAGGTAGTAATCAATCTGGGATTTATTATCCTGGTAACTCGTGCGCTCAATAGCCTTCTTGTACTGCTCTTTTTTTGCAAGCTCATCGAAGCTACTAATACTCTGTGGTGTTGTGAATGTTACCTCAATTTCACGCGGCAGCGGATTGCTGGAGTCTGTAATAATCCCGCTCAACTTAGGTAAGTCGCTAAAGAGCTTTTCGAATCGCTCGCGAACCTCTGCCTTGTCGTGCAGCATTACTTCTTTAACCTCGGGGCGCGCCTTAATCTCGTTGGTGAGCACTTCGAGATCTTGGTCTGTGGCTGAATCCTCTAGGAAGATAATGTAGTTAATCTTTTTGTCAGACTCGGAGTACTGCTGGCGCGCCATGCCGTCGGCTAGCACAAATAAACTAAGTGTAAGCAGGGTGGCAGTGAGCGTAATTATGGCGACGATAGATAGCAAGAAGTTGCGCCGAAATGCTCGGATACCGAAGATAATAATGCGTGAAATGTTGGTGATCATCGGGAAGCCTCCACTGAGCAAGAAAAAGCTTTCATTTCATTGGATTTTGAGGAAGAACCGAACTCTGAGCCGAGCCGCACTGGCCGTACGGTGAATGCGGAACGGAGTTTCTGGCGCAAGAATGCATGAGAGAGAGTATTTTTCATACGAGGTAGGTGCCTCTTTCTTGATCTGCCACAAGTTGTCCATCTCGTAAGGTAATTACCCGGCGCTTGAGTGCGTCTACAATCTCGCGGTCGTGTGTCGCAAGAATAACCATGGTACCTGATTGGTTAATCTTGTAGAGCAGCTCGATGATTTCCCAGGTATTCACTGGGTCAAGGTTTCCAGTTGGCTCATCTGCAATCAAGATCTTGGGGTCGTGGACCAGGGCACGTGCAATCGCTACGCGCTGCTGCTCACCACCAGACAACTCGTTCGGGAAGTTTCCAGATTTAGGAAGCATGCCAACTGTGTCGAGAATAACATCTACTCGCTCTTTGATGTCCCGAGTGGGTAGTCCGGCCACTTCAAGGGCGAACGCAATGTTTTCATACACAGTTTTTGTTGCAAGTAGACGGTAATCCTGAAAAACCACCCCAACCTTGCGACGATAGTATGGAAGTTCACGGCGTTTGAGGAGAGTAATATCGCGACCCGCCACAATAATTCGACCTTCATCAGGACGTTCCTGCAAGGTTAAGCACTTAATGAGCGTGGACTTACCAGCTCCTGATGGGCCTACCAGGCTGAGAAATTCACCCTTGTAGAGCTTTAGCGTGATCGAATCTAGTGCATTGTGGCGACCATACCGCTTGGTGATACCCCGAAACTCTACGAGAACCGGGCGAGTTGGTTCGGCGTAAGCTTGTTCTTCTGGCTCTTCTGGCTCTGATTGCTTAGCTTGCAATGTACGAATCTTTGGAACACGAACAAGCCCTTTTATAGACTTTGCTGCTCGTTGCGCAGCAGATTCTGGAGCACTAGATTCAGGAGTAGTAGATTCTGGGGCTGCAGGCTCAGTGGGAGCAACGGCAGAATCAGCAGAAACCTCCGCTTCAGCTTTCGGAGACGCGTCTTTCTCAGATGTAGGGACAGCTTGGCGCACTGAGGGCATGAACCGAGTATACCATCTTCACACCAAAGGTTAATGCATCGAGGGGTGGAGAAGAAACGCTTTGGATACTTCCAGAGCCTCTTTCTGATTTGCGACCCACCGCACATCTCCGTGCCCGCGCCACCAGGTGTACTGACGCTTAATATACTGGTGAATAGCATGCATAGTTTGGGTAGTAGCCTGCTCTAATGGAATTTCTCCCCGGACATACTGCGAGAAGAACCGGTACTCAATGCCGCAAGCATCCAACCACTCTGGAGACACTCCATTGTTAAGTAATGATCTAACCTCATCTGCCAAACCTGCGGCTATCCGTTCGTGAAGTCGTGCGGTAGCCTTTGCCTTTAGAGCTTCTCTGTCCCAGGCGATGCCCAGGGCCAAGCTGCGGTACCGCGGTGTAGCGCTCACACTTTTTCCTAGCTCCGTAAACTCATACCCATCCAGGACTGCCTGGGCATACAGCATGCTTCCACCAACCAGGATTGGCTGCTTGCCTCGAGCGAGCGCATCATCAATAGCTGAGTAGGCTAGAGCCTGGTACTCAGCAACTGTAATCGCCTCACCTGGGTTCCTAATATCAATGAGGTGCTGCGGTACTCGTAACACAGCTTCTTTCGCCGTTCCAATGTCCATACCTCGGTACACTTGCTTAGCATCAGCTGAGATAATCTCTCCATTCAGCTCAAGCGCCAAAAACTCACCGAGGGCAGTTTTCCCGGAAGCTGTAGGGCCAATGACGGCAATGAGCGGTTGCATAGCAAGGAGATTACCAGATAGACTACCGTCATGCACGAATTCATTCAAAACCTGATTACTCACCAGGCAAGTATTGCCGTTGCCTACGCCCTGTATGCCCTGATTATTTTTGCTGAGACCGGCTTACTACTGGGAGCGGTTATTCCACTACCCGGCGATAGCCTCTTGTTCACCCTTGGCCTGCTTGCCGCACAGGGGTACTTCAATATTTATGCCCTCCTTCTGATTGGGTGTGTAGCAGCAATCCTTGGTGATAGCGTTGGCTACCTGTTTGGGCGTAAAATTGGCCCTGCTCTTGCGGATAAAACTATCGGAAGATTTGAACTACGCCCACACGTAAAGAAAACAGAAGAGTTTTACGCAAAGTACGGAAAAAAAACGATTATTATTGCACGCTTTGTTCCCTTTGCTCGTGCCCTTGCGCCAATTATGGCGGGTGTAGGAAAAATGGATTACCCAACCTTTATCTCGTACAACGTTATTGGCGGTATTTCCTGGATTGTATCTGTCACGCTTCTTGGGTACTTCCTCGGCCTGCTAGTGCCTGGCATCGAGAAATACCTCCTCCCGATTGTTGGAGCTATCATTGTTGCCTCAATCATCCCGCCATTTCTAACCTATTTAAAAGAGCGCAAGAAAGTTCTTGCTGACCAAGCAGAGTAGCTTGGTTATTTGGAAAGGGTCGGCTCTGCGCTAGCGGAGTCGACCCTTATCTTGATCAAGCAGCGATCGCCACAATCACATAGTGCGCACCCGGACAGCAACGCTCTACCGCAAGCCTGGAGTAGAAGTCGCTCCAGAAGTTTACCGCCTGCTGCGTAGGAAGCGTGAGTCGGGCAGTGCCTTGGGACACCGTGAGCGTCCAGCTGTGGATTCCGTAGAGCTCGTTGAGGAGACAATCGAGCGCCACTCGGCACCCCTTACGCACCCAGTACAGCACCCGAACTTCTCCAACCTTTGCGGGCTGTGGAATGAAGAAGCAGTACGCTCGCTTCTCACCGGAGATACACAGTGGGATGTCTCCCTTGGTACCTCCAACCTGCTTCACGACAGCCGGGACCAGCTGGCCACCCTGCTCAGTCCAGCGCAGAACCTCTTCAGTGAGTTCCGCCACTTGGGCGAGTGTCTTAGGCCTATAGGGACCGACAGGAGCATCCCTATACGCAGCTTCTTCCTCTCGGCGCCCGGTTGGTCGGTCTAACCAGCCAGTGCCATGCGCAGGCTTACTATGCTCTGCGCGTCGTTGTCGCCTGCTTTTCCTCTTGCCTTGGTTTGGGTTGTGGTGGCTTTCGCCAACTTTGTAGAGATGGGCCTGATGCTGTAGCCGCATTGCCCGCATTTTTCGTAGCTTTTTCCTCGTCATTAAACACCTCGGCACAATTGCCTTGTGCTGGTTATATCTGAAAACTACCTGGAATGGAAGGATGAAGGACCTGACAAAACAAAGTGCTCTCTTTTCCGTCTCCGCAGGAACGTAGTTCCGGTTCTCGGCTCACTAATCATAGACCAACAAAACAAAAAAGACGGCAAGCCGTCGTTTTTGTTTTGGTACCTGGGAGAGGACTCGAACCTCCACGCCGATGAAGGCACTAGC
>CALBLZ010000138.1 GCA_937895715.1 uncultured Candidatus Berkelbacteria bacterium | reverse complement strand
TCTGATTGCTATTGAAAGAGCCGGGGTTGTTAGCAATTATGCCCTGAATGTTAAAACCAGTACCTGGCAAAATGGCGATATTTGTAATTCGAACCTGGTTGCCTACGACAGAAAAAGTCGGAGTACCAAATCCTCCAATCACTCCCGTTGGAGGTCGCACGTTCGAGTAGTTTGGGAAAGTGATTGTGACGTAGTCACTCGGTGTAACCTGGGGGGCGTTTACTGGGAGCGCAAAGAAGATGTCATGCGTGACATCAAGGTAGCCGGGCAAGATAGTAGTAACACTGTCCCGTGCTTGGTCTAGGTTTTGAAAAGCATACGCAACCTGGACTAAGTTGCCAAAAGAGGCGGCAAGCGCAATCGTGAACGCTACTGCCAAACCTGCCAGCCGGTGAATCCGTGACGGTGCCCCCCGCATGATTCCTCCTGACCTAGTCAGACGTAATACGGTTTATTGCGCGCCGTAGAGCCTTGCGCTGGGTGATGAGTAAGTAGGCTACGACAATGATGCCGAGAGTAACCCAGATGAGATAGAGCGGGAAGACGATAAAGCTTGTAGTAGCGCTGAGCGTCTTTTGTTCTCCGGTGCTACTGGTTTGACCATACTGAGCAACAAGTGTTGCGGTGTAGCGACCGATAAGGTTTTTTTCGGCCCACTCGGTGGTGCTCTTTCGAATAGCGCCAGGTAATACATTTGGGTTGCTGAGAGGAATCTCCGCAACTTTTTTACCGAACATATTGTTGATGACGATAGTGCCGCGGGGGGCTAGGTGAACATTGCCATCATTCTTAAGACGAAGGTCGAACTTAGCAGGGCCGTACTGGGCGTAGGTTTCCTGTGGCCCAAAACTTTCAACAGATAAGCCTTCAGTCACATTTCCTGAAACGCGCATCAGGATAAGCGTACCAATGCGAGTTTCTACCGAAGCTCCGCCGGCTGTTTCTGTGCCGGAGCGTCGTACGATAACAGACGCAAAGTGGCCACCTGGTTCTGCATTCTTTGGAACCTTAATGGCTACCTGAATAATGCGCTCGCTGTTAGCAGCAATCGTAAAACGGGATGGCTCGATGGAAATCCACTTTGCCATGCGGAAACTGTCAGACTCTTCTGACTCGTCTACGTACTGAACAGATCCATCTTCGTCACCTGACTTAAAGTCTTCGATGATGGTGGAGTAGCTGATTTCAGTAGTGGATTGGTTTATTACCCGAATCTTTTCAACGACAGTATCACCAGGGCTAGCTGGGACCTCGAGGCGTGGGGGAATTACTGTAATTGCGTCGGCTGCTGCAGCAGGAGAGGAGAAGCCAAACGATGCGCCCGCAACTGCAGCAAGCAGAAGGAGGGAGAGAGCGGCGCGAGATACCTGATTGACGTACCGCATGATAGCTACTTTATCGGATATGCTACGACTATTATCAGCAGAAAAATTGAAAGACGCAAGCGGATTTTTCATGAATGGTGGCCTCCAGAGCATTATTTGAGCGAGCGGTAGTCGACTCCAACGCTACTAATCAGGAATGCAGGATTGGTATTCTGCACGTTGGAGAGTATCAGCATTCCTTCAATCATGCCTTCCTTTGTGATGTAGGCATTCTGCAAATTAAAGGTCTGACGGTACTGCAGCCACCCACCGTCGGGTGTGTTGGGGGTATAGCTTGTGACAACAAACTTTATGCCATCCAAGCTGACAAGTTCATCGAGTGGGGTGTACTGGCGGTAATCGAGGTTCCAGCGTTTTGCGATAATACTATCTACTGCCAGCTCCTTCGCGGGTGGTAGTGACTGCTGCAGCTGGTCGATGGTTTCGAATTGCTCAGTGCGCTGGTACATGCTCACATTGGGCTGTGTTGAGGTGAAGCGTGCCCAGTCTAGCTCAGTGAGGAGCGGGTGTGTTACTAAGGCCAGGCGTTCTATAGCAGTTTTGGTACTTGTGCTTGGTGTCGGCGTAACGGTTTTCCCGTTTGGTTCGCTTACAGCGTCGGTTGAGACTTTTGCAGCTAAGTACGCTATTGATTTACTGAGGTCGCCGCGAAATGAAAAGCGGATCTCGGTAGTTTTGCGATACTCTTGGGCTTTGGCAGAGAACTCTACGAGATCACGATCTACAACTTGATGAGCAATGCGAGCAATATCGCGCTCAACACTAGTTTCTGGGGTGTTTGCTATGCGCGATACTGGGCAAGGAGCAATAATCTGTCGCACGATGGGGCAGCTCCGGGGAAGCCAGCTGCCAATCATAATGAGTATGAGAATAGCGCCGCCTCCGTAGACGATGATTTTCTGCTTTTGGAGCTCAGATTGCTTTGAGCGTTTCATATGATTCATTAATAGCTGGCTACCACGTCATACACAATAGTGCCGGTGTATACATCAGCAGGCTGTAAGTTATTCACGCCAAGGGCATAGCTTACATATACTACGGTTCCAGCTCGGTCAGGTGTAGTAGAGCGCGCCACAGTTCTGGCAACGGTAGAGATTGGCCCAAATTTGCCAGAAGTACTACCAGACCACCCAGTTACTCGAGTGTCAGTAGTATTTGCGCCAAACCACCCTGTGTTGTTGTTTGGGGTGGTGCCGTCCGGGGTGCTCCAGCTTTGTGGAGTGGTCCAGGTTGCGTTGATTGCTCCAAATGGGTGCACAACACCACTGTTGTAGTTACCTACGATACTACTCTCGAGCTTCGCAGAAACGGTGTACCCGGCGGGGGCGTTGGTGGTAATGGTAAGCTTGTGTGCAACGTACTTAACTTGACCGCCGCCAATGCTACCGAAGGGAAGTGACGTATTGGAGCTTGTGGTAGAAGTAGTAATACCATTGTGTGTCTGTCCACTTGCTACCCCCTCTACGAGCATGGTAAGCGATGGATCTTCAGTAATCTCAAATGCGATGTTGCCACTATCTACTGCGGTAGAGCCGTCATCGGAGTAGGTGGTAACGCCGACATAGCAGTTTTCGTATAACTGAACACTTGCGACATCACAGTCACGAAGGAGAGGATTGGTGATTCCGTCCAAGTTGATAGTGGCAGAGGTGCTGGCTGAAATGCTACCAGCTGAAGCCCTTCTAATAAATACTAAACCAGACGAAGATCCCGACGTGTCGAGGCTCCAGCCGGCCCCCAGGTTAGACGTACTGTCTAAAACACTGCCTGACAAGGACATATTGGCAGGCTTAGTGGTGCCACCGCTCTGTGTCGCGAACTGTAGGCTTACCTGTTTTATATTGTCAGTAGTTGCAGTGGTAAAGTTGATGGAGTAAGAGACACTTGTTGCACCGGCTTTCGGTGTAGATGGGTATGTGGTAAGCGCAGTAAGGCTTCCTGCTCGTGCAACTTCTGTAGCCGTGGCAAACACCAAAGCCATGCTTAAAAAAGCATAGAGATTTGCACGCAATATAAAGCGAAGCTTCCGCATGTAATTTAGTATATATGAAAAAGCCACCCGCGAGGGTGGCTTTTTCTCAGCCTGAGCTGACTTAGTACTTCGCCGTAGCAGCGTAGACCATGGTACCTGTGTAGGTATCAGACTGTTGCATTGCGTTGGTGAGAAGCTTCAGGGTGACGTAGCTTGGAGCTGTTCCTAGATCTGGACCAGTACTGTCCATAACCTTGTTGCTGAAGGTTGCAGTGTTGTTCACTTCAGGGCCAGAGTAGAAGTTGGTAGTACCAAAGCCAGTAACATTTGCGTTAGTGGTTCGCATACCGAGCCAAGCGCTATTCACGTTGGCAACAGTGCCAGTTGGAGTGGTGAGGGCAGAAGCTGAACCCCATGCTGCGGTGTATGGATCGATGTTGTTAGCGGCGTTAGTACCCTGCATCATGTTTGCTGCAGCTGAAGCACCGATGAACTTAGCGTATACGCTGTACCCAAACTGTGCGTTGGTAGCAACCGCAAGGCTCTGCTGTGCACACTTGGCAGTGTTAACACGGATGTTGCCGAGAGGAATGCTGGTAGCAGTAGTGGTAACGTCTGCTGCACCTACACAACCAGCGTTGCTGTCGTTGGTTTGGATGGCAGTTGTGCCAGCTACACCACCAACGGTAAGGGTAAGAGAAGGATCAACCGTGGCAGTCACCGTGATAGGTGAGAGAACGGTATAGCTCATCACAGTGCTGTCGATGAGGTTTGGAGCAGTCAAGGTTGTGTCGCTTGTGAATGTCTCAAGAACTACGTAGCAGCTCTCTGATTCTGCGACGGCGTCACACTGGTTACCGCCAGTTACTGTGGCGTCGTTGTTTGAAAGTCCGCCTAGAGCAATCGAGATTACGTTCCCGGCTGCCAAGCCAGTGATACCGGTCGCATTGGTTAGGGTAACTTCACCAGTTGTAGTTGCAGTGTATGTCCAAGCAGCAATGTTGTTAGCACCAACGGTTGCAGTTGTTACTGTGCTTGAGTTGGTGGCAAGACTTGTTGGAACTGCCGATGTGTTTGATGGAGCAATGCGCCATCGAAGACGAATACCCTTAATGTCGTTCGTTGAAGCAAGCTTCGCGGTGATGGTGTAGGAAGACGACAGTGTTGAACGACTGTCACTTAGGCTAACCTGACCCTCTGTGAGGGGAGCTCCATATGCGGTTGTAGCAAGGCCTACCGCGCTAAAAGTTAGGGAGGTGCTTACTGAAAGCAGTCCGCTAATGATCTTTGTTAGTTTCATAGAAGTAATACTCCTTATGTTATGTTGCTTGTGTTAGTACTTCGCCGTAGCAGCGAACACCAGGGTACCTGTGTAGGTATCAGCTGGGGCTAGTGCGTTGGTAAGAAGTTTAACGGTAACGTAGGTAGGCGCAGTTCCGCTATCAGGGGTGGTACTGTCCATAACCTTGTTGCTGAAGGTTGCAGTGTTGTTCACTTCAGGGCCAGAGTAGAAGTTGGTAGTACCAAAGCCAGTAACATTTGCGTTAGTGGTTCGCATACCGAGCCAAGCGCTATTCACGTTGGCAACAGTGCCAGTTGGAGTGGTGAGGGCAGAAGCTGAACCCCATGCTGCGGTGTATGGATCGATGTTGTTAGCGGCGTTAGTACCCTGCATCATGTTTGCTGCAGCTGAAGCACCGATGAACTTAGCGTATACGCTGTACCCAAACTGTGCGTTGGTAGCAACCGCAAGGCTCTGCTGTGCACACTTGGCAGTGTTAACACGGATGTTGCCGAGAGGAATGCTGGTAGCAGTAGTGGTAACGTCTGCTGCACCTACACAACCAGCGTTGCTGTCGTTGGTTTGGATGGCAGTTGTGCCAGCTACACCACCAACGGTAAGGGTAAGAGAAGGATCAACCGTGGCAGTCACCGTGATAGGTGAGAGAACGGTATAGCTCATCACAGTGCTGTCGATGAGGTTTGGAGCAGTCAAGGTTGTGTCGCTTGTGAATGTCTCAAGAACTACGTAGCAGCTCTCTGATTCTGCGACGGCGTCACACTGGTTACCGCCAGTTACTGTGGCGTCGTTGTTTGAAAGTCCGCCTAGAGCAATCGAGATTACGTTCCCGGCTGCCAAGCCAGTGATACCGGTCGCATTGGTTAGGGTAACTTCACCAGTTGTAGTTGCAGTGTATGTCCAAGCAGCAATGTTGTTAGCACCAACGGTTGCAGTTGTTACTGTGCTTGAGTTGGTGGCAAGACTTGTTGGAACTGCCGATGTGTTTGATGGAGCAATGCGCCATCGAAGACGAATACCCTTAATGTCGTTCGTTGAAGCAAGCTTCGCGGTGATGGTGTAGGAAGACGACAGTGTTGAACGACTGTCACTTAGGCTAACCTGACCCTCTGTGAGGGGAGCTCCATATGCGGTTGTAGCAAGGCCAGCGAAACCAAAACTCAGAGCTGTGCTGAGTGAAAGAATGCTGCTTACTACCTTCTTAATCTGTATCATGTGACCTCCTCCTTGAGGGTTACCTATATAAGGTGCTTAGTGAAGTATATAAATGTATGACACTGTACGAATACAATAGTCCTGCATCAATTGTATGGATCCGGAGGAAGTCATGTCAACGATCACAGAGTATCTGTTTAGGTTGGAGATACAAAAAAACGGCTTGTAGAGCCGTTTGTTGTTTATTAACATCAACAGGTTAAACAGTCGTTTTTACCTCGTGCTCCAAGGTATCAAACCGATAAAACCCCGATGGAGAAATGTATGACCCTGTACGCCGCTACAGCCCAATCAGAATAGTCACGCCGTCATTATGTACTCTGATAATGCCCGCCTCTATCAAAAACTCAGTCGACTGCTGCCCGTGGAGCTCGAGGGTTCCCGGTGTGAGTTCAGCAAACAGTGGTGTGTGGCTTGGTAAGATACCGAGCATACCCTTTGAGGTTGGGGCGAACACAAAATCAGCCGTTCCATCAAACAGCACCTGGTTTGGATCGATAATCCGCACCTTGAGTACGGGTTTGTCCGCCATTACTTAACTCCTTTTGCCTTCCACTTTTCCACGGCTTCTTCAACAGCTCCAACGTACAAAAACACATCATCTGACATTTCGTCGTAGACTCCTGAAAGAATTGCCTCTACTCCAGCTACGGCGTCTTCGCGCTTCGTGAACTTTCCCGGGATGTTTGTGAACTTTTCTGCGGTAAAGAACGGTTGTGCAAAAAACTTCAATACCTTTTTGGCGCGACCTACGGTAACCTTTTCTGCCTCGGAAAGTTCGTCTACTCCCAAGATGGCGATAATGTTTTGCAAACTGCGATACCGCTCCAGCACGCGGAGGGCCTGCTGCATGGTGAGGTAATGCTTATCACCGACTACCTCGCGGTCAGCTGTGGCACTACTTGCCAAAATATCCATAGCCGGGAAGATCTTTTGCTGTGCAATTTTACGTGAGAGCACCACAGTTGAATCAAGGTGAGCAAAGATAGCCTGCACTGCTGGATCTGAAAAGTCGTCAGCTGGAACGTAAATAGCCTGAACCGAGGTAATCGATGCAACGACTGTCGATACAATTCGCTCCTGAACTTCTCCCATTTCAGATGCAAGTGTGCTCTGGTAGCCAGTTTCAGATGGAATGCGACCAAGTACTGTAGATACTTCCATACCTGCCTGGATAAATCGGAAGATATTATCGATGAAACACAGTACGTCGTTCTGGCTAGAATCGCGGAGGTACTCAGCAATCGTTACTGCAGTGAGTGGTGTGCGAAAACGCATGGCCGGTGACTCATTCATCTGCCCCAAAACCAGTGCCACGTTTTTTAATACGTCCGTTTGCATGAGGTTGAGCCAGAGCTCGTTTCCTTCACGGGTGCGCTCTCCAACCCCGCACATTACGGAGCGTGTGCCGTGCGCCATGGTGGTGTTGTGGATAATTTCCGTAACTAGCTGGGTTTTACCTACACCGGCACCACCGAAGAAGCCAATCTTTCCTCCTTTATAGAAGGGAGAGAAGAAGTCGAGTACCTTAATGCCCGTTTCAATGATTTCGACGTTGGTTTTAATGTCAGTAAAGGCTGGGCTCGGGCGGTGGATAGGCCAGAATTCCTTGGTAACGATTTCTTCACCGTCGTCTACCTGTTTGCCGAATACATTTACAATGCGACCAAGGAGCTCTTCGCCGACGGGTACGCGCATGCCGGAGCCACTGTTTTCTACAAGCAAGCCAAGGCGAAGTCCACGGGTTGGCCCCATTGCTAGACAGCGAACGGTATTGCCGGCTAGGTGCTCGAACACCTCAAGCATCATATGCTCATCGTTATCAACGTAGAGCGCAGTATAGATGTCGGGCAGTTCACGGGGGAACTGTACGTCTACAACAGCGCCGTGTACCGAAATAATACGGCCACGTGGAAGAGCGGGTGCGCTGGCTGTGCCTTCACTTGTCGGCTGCTTCGTAGCTGCAACAGGTACAGTCTTTTCTTTTGGAGATGTTTTGCCCATTAGCTCTATGATACCGCAGCTAGGGGATAAAACAGAAGCGCCCAGATCATCTGATCCGGGCGCTCGAGCGTGCTACAGGTTGTACTTTTTCTCTCGGCGGCGTTTCCACGTAATGTAGAAGGGGTCTTCTCCAAGGGGCTCCACCATCAGACTGTGGATGCCGAGGCGGTTTGCGCCGAGGACATCAGTGAACAGCTGGTCGCCGATCATCAGTACTGTTGAGGGGTTGGGGTTGCCGAGGAGCGCGAGCGCCTTACGGTACGGGTTGGGGTGTGGTTTCAGGTGAGTCCAGATGGTCGCCAGAAACAACTTGTCCGTACCTGCCTGCTCAGCAATTGCCTTTAGGCGAGCGCGGCGGCTTTTCTTGGGGATGATTGCGTTTGATAGCAGGCAAAACCCCTTGATGTAGCCAGCGGCTACGGCCGCTTGTAGGTGAGCAAGTACCTGTGGCTCTACTTGGGGGCCTTTGTGAACGGCCAACGTGTTATCTACATCGATTATGAGGTAGTTGATGCCCTGGGCGTGCAGAGCTGCAAAATCGATATCGGTAAATTTGAGCTTACCGTGTGATGGCTTGAAATGGTCGGGGTTCTTTCGTGCGAGCATGGTAACCTCAGGCGAAATATTAGCAGAAATGGTAAAAAAGTACAGCTACCAGAGGGCGCTTCCGGCAAAAACCTCTCCAATCTTTTTATCGATCATTTTTCGTCGCTGCTTGTTGTACTCCAGGCGTAGGTCGCCGAGTAGGTTGGTGGCGTTGTCGGAGGCTGTCTTCATG
>CALBLZ010000137.1 GCA_937895715.1 uncultured Candidatus Berkelbacteria bacterium | reverse complement strand
CGTCCATCGTTATAGAAGAAGAGGGTGGCAAGATTGTACGTAGCATTCTTAGGTAAATCACCATCAGGCACTGCATCATTGTCGTTGAAGTCACTAAACTTTGGTGCCTTGTCCTTGTTGATGTAGTCAATGCGATCCTCGGCGCTTGTAGTAATAAAGAGATCATTAATTGTCTCGAGTGGTTTTAAATCTACATTAACTGCAGCAATGGTCTGTTCGCTTCCACTACATGTCGAGCCTCCAATTCCAAATACACCCCAAAAGACAAGGTCTTCAACCTGGTACTTCTTGAGTCGCTCAATAGCGGTTGTGGTGTCAGGGACGTTCTGGCGACGAATACCAAAGTATGGAGAGAGTATATTATCTGCCAATCCGCACCACTTGCCCTGACGGCTACGCTTTCCGTACGTGCTATCAGCTACTGGTCGTTTTGAAACATCTAATCCATAAAGATCTTTATACAAGTATCCCCTTACCTCTCGATTGCGGTTGTCAGGATCGCGCCAGGTGCTGAGAGTTTCAACTGGCGTCCCTACACGCTCACTCGGTAGGCGCTCTGCAACACCCGACTTGGCAAAGAACCCGAGTGAGGTTTCGATAACTCGGCTACCAATTAGCTGTTTGAATCCTTCAATACTATAAGAAGTACCGGCTGCAACCTGTATGCTCGGAAACTTAAAGTCGGCCTCAGTAAAGCCGTACATATTAAAGTTGGTATCCTGGTACTTGCTGAACTCGAGGCTGAGCCGAGTGGCAAAGAGGTCGGCGTAGGTGTAGTCTTCCGCGGTTGGTGCGCCTGCGCGGCCTTTCTCGATTAAATACGGCACAGCCTTATTCACCGCCGCTCGAAGGTCAGCATAGCCCTTAACGCGGGTGCTACCGGCGGGTAGCTCGAACACCTGCTCCATGCGGCCTTCACCGAGTCGGGCAAGTAAATCCCCAACAGTATTTAGTGGGAAGTCCGGTCCGGACTGCAGTGTACCTTCCTTTACACGGAAGACAGTCTTTTCTAAATAGGTGCGTCCGAGCGATTCTAGTAACTGCTCAGATGTGCCCGAACTGCTCTTTAGTGAGCCAGCCGGAAGCTTGAGCGCGGCCTCCACCGTGACTCGCCCGATGTTCGAAACAATGGTTGAAGGGTCGTCACTCGAGGTATTAAGTGAACCTGGTAGAAGCCCGAGCTGCTTCTCTTGGTAGAGCTTTCCGATGTTGTCCAGAATGGTTGGTAGGTCGATCCCCACGAGGCTTCCTGAGGGCAGACCAAGAGCGCGTCCGAGGATCGCCCGACCAATGAGCAATGAGACATCACCGTAGCCGACACTGTCCATCTCGCGTACGTCGAGCGAGAGTTCGTCGAGGCCGAACTGTTCCAGGAGGGCGACAATAGCTTGGTTTCCAAAGCTGCGGGACATGCCAAGGAGATCCTGTTTATCTTGCTTCTCGTCTTCCTTGCCTGCACCTTTGTCAGTTTGGTTTGAAACTTTAATTGGAGTAGGTGGCAACGCTGTGTAGGTAGTAGTAGTTTTGCTACTAATCAGATCTCTCTGGGTAACAACTACTTTTTGCGTTACACGTACATTATCGATTTCATCGATGTCCACAGCCTGGGCTAGGTGTTCAGCGCGAGGGGCGTATGGGGGGTCACGTAGTGCGTCGCCAATGTAGTGACCACTCGTGCGCGGTTCCAGCTCGCTCTCATCTTCAGCGCTAGCCTCGTCAATTGATGACTGGTCAACGCCACTAATGGAGATTTCATCGTTCTTACCAAACTGAACAATCTTCTTAACACGAATATGCTCGCGCCCTGCTCCCCCTTCTGCAACTGGGGTAACGAGGTATATCAGTGAACGGAGAATACGTTGGTCTACTTTTGGAGCGTCCCACTCGCCGTTTGCAAAGATGTCGTCTGCTGGGTCGAATCCGGGGCAGGGCTTGTTGTCATCATTCCAGTCCTGCGAACGCCCAACCAAGCCGCCCTTACAAACCTCACCCTTTACTGCTGCTTCGTCGATCGGGTTGCGGAAGGTGATCTTTGGGTTTGGGTTGACGAGATCAGAAATAAGTTGAGTGCCAACTACTGAAATTGGGAACGCTGGTTCGAAAGCTTGCTGAATCTTCTCTACTAGGTCCGTATCCCCACAGACAGCTAGCGCTTTTCGTTCTCCATTGTTAACATACGCAACTGAGCGGTTTCCTAAGGCCTCAATCTGCTCTCTAATGTATGTCTCGTCTGAGATTGAATCGACATTGGATCCAAAGTCTTTCCGGAGCTGCTCAAAGTCGATGAAGTAAGAAAAGCCTGACTCCTGGCTATCCAAACTTAGGTCGGCGAAGTCGCTATCTGGATCTGTGGCCTCAGGCAGGGTAACAGGATCAGAACTTGTTCGAGAGAGTGAAGATTCGATTTGTGCTACACAAGTACTGTCTCCAAAGGAGGTGGAGCTTGCTGCAGACACTGGCTTAGCACCGATAAGCGCCAGGGAGGCGTTCCCTGGCACGAGGAGAGTAATCAGCGAGGCAATGATGATTTTTTGGTAGCGCTTCATAGTGCCACCCCATAGCGATAAATCCCGGTTAGGGGCTGAGAATTTGTGAGATTGATCAGATAACGAGGGGTATCAAGTTTTGCTCCTGAAGGCCCGCCAGCTTTCGGCCTTCTGTTGGAATGAACAATTGCCCAGTTGGCTCCACGCGCTCCGCCGATGTACATCATTACATGACCATACTTACCCCTTGGGGGTTTTTGTACCACGATTAGGTCTCCTGGCTGGAGGTTGTTGATAGTTTCACTAGTGAGACTTCGACTGCCTCCTGTGATGCTCGCCATGACGTTGGTAAAACCAGATCGCGGCAAAATCTTTGCTGCTGTACCAGTTGAAAACCCGATATTTCTTCCACTTGCCATTGAGTAAACCTTACCCAAGTAGCCAGAGCAGTCTGTTCTCCAGAAACCATCAAAACCATCGGTCCCACGTACCCGGACATTAAAGTTTTCGTAGGGCATCGCACGGGTTCTTGCGTTCTCATCAACCATGGCAAGACCGATCTGTAGTGCCCGTTGGGCTACTGGTCCACTTGCGAAACTCAAGGGCACAAGCTCCTCAATGAGTGTTTGAAGCTCTTTACTAGCCCCAGAGATTGCGCCGAGACTTTCTTCTTTTACGGCTTTTTCAAGTTTTTGCAGCGCGATCATTATCTCGTCACACTTTGCTTCAAATTTAGCTTTTACACTATCTCCAACCTCTGCGGCACATTTTTTTTCGATCGAGGTGCGTAGCTCGCCAACAATTGCGGTGCGCTCCTGAGTATTTTTAGCAGGATCGGTAAGTTGGCTTAGACGACTTATCATCCCTGCAGTTACTGGGTCTGACGCGTCAGCAACCTGGTTTAGTGTGTCACCTCGTTCACTAAGGTTTGCCCCACCGTCTGAGGCTCCAAACCCAATAATAAAACCCAAGAAAGCCGCAATCCCGATAAGGCTGCAGACAATCGCGATTCTAGTGGTGCTAGAGAGACCTTTCATATCTATAAGTATACGGTATGAAGTAGATTTTTACTTAACGTAAATTGAGCGAATCAACATGGTGTAGCCTGCCTTATTCTCCTTCTTATTTGTGAAGAGTAGCCCAGGCGTCTGTGGCTTTCCTGACGGAAGCTGACTACCGCGCACCCCTACTGCAGCGCCACCTACCGTAGGTACTGTTACGTAGAATTCTTGCTCGGCGGAGTTCCACCCACTGAGTACGTAGGTAAGATCTTTTATAGGGTCGGCAGCGCCGGCTTTCTGCGAGATGATGACGGGGTCGCCTGCAACAACCGAACGTGCAGCCCAGGCAACTGAGTCAATGTCTGCAAGATCACGCTCTACCCACCCTGATGCATCCTTGCCGTCTCGTTTGAGACCAAGCCCATTCAGGAAGCTGGCGCTATGACAGGTGTTGCTCGTTGTTGTAAAGCTTGCTCCCCCACTGCCACCCTTAGAAATCAAGCTTTTTAGTGCAGCGGGATAGTCCTCGTAGGTTTTCTTGTTGATGGTTTGGTAGTACGTGGCAACTGTTGCAATGCTTGCAGCAGCACACTCAGTTGATGACCCCTCGGCGATTCCAGGAACGCCAAGGTTCACATTCTTGGTAGGCAGGAGGCCCGCCTCCAACTTTTTAAGATCAGGTTTGTCGAAGGTGTAGCCAACTGGGTACTTATCCTGGTCCTTGAGGAACCCGATTATGACTGGGGAATCACATTCGTTGTTGATAATGCCAATAGCCCTACCTACGTCAGGTGATCCACCACCGATGCGCCCCGTGTAGCCGATTGGGGTATCGATCCGAGGTTCTGTTCCGTGCGGTCCATTCTTCCAGAGGTTTGCGTCGATTGCGCGAGACTGTGTGCGGCCGGTTCCGGTCCAAGGAGCTGGTCCGAACTCTGCGATAATCGCAACAGCTGCTTTACGGTGCTTTACTGAGTACACGATTATCTTTCGGCCGCCGTACTCAGACTTCTTGTAGGCCCGGTTAGGTGAGTATCGCGCTTTCTGGCCTTCGTCCCACCAGGATGTTTTGGTGTAAGGCCAGCGGCCTACGGCATAGTAGTTGATTTCAGACTGGGTGAATCCGCTGCCGTCGTACTTTCTTTGGAACGCCATTGATTTACCAGTGCTTGGTAAGTACACTCGTCCGTTGTTATTTACATCAACTACCGCGGATTCTTCACAGCTGAAGCCGCCAGAAGTTGCACCAATAAAGATCGGCGCACCTTTTTCGGTGGTCAGTGTGGTAGTCATTTCTTCCATGTAGAGGCCCTCTGGGTTTGCCCATGTGGCGTCTACCACACCGCTGTTCATTGCGAATGATGAAGTTGGGATGTCGCCGCGTGGGGCACTCGCATCTCGCCAGGCAAAGATTACAACAATCAATAGAATAAGGATTACGATAGCCAAAACAACCGCAATAGCTCCCAGGACCCAAGGGTTTTTTGTGGCAAGTTGTGTGGCAATTTTTTTACCCGCTTTTTGTATTGCCTGTTTAGCCGCCTTCTTGGCTGCTTCTTTAGCCGCCTCCTTAGCTTGGTCCGCAGCTTCTTTTGCCATTTTCTTAGCCTGTTCCTGCGCCTGCTGCTGGACGGCATCTAGTGGGCCAGCCTTCTCCTCCGCTTCTTGTTGGTCAGACTCCTCTTTCCGCTTGGC
>CALBLZ010000136.1 GCA_937895715.1 uncultured Candidatus Berkelbacteria bacterium | reverse complement strand
CGTTAACCTGCTCGTAAGTAATTCACAGGCAACTAGTTCAACTATCTTTGAGAAGTCTCGTCCAGGCTTTGAGCTCGATCTTGTCCCAGCGCAGACGGTTGATAAGTTCTTTTTGCTTAAGAACTCGAGTCCTGCAGATGTTTCATTCGATATTGCAGTAAAGCCTCGGGTGTCGGTGGCGAATAGTAGCTATGCGCAGTCAATCACCATTGAGGTTGCCCCTGTCGATAACGAAGGTGTTCCGCTACCTGATGTTACTCCTGCAAAGGGTACTCTAGAAGCTATGAATAACGTCTCAACGATGATTATTGGAGCACCGATTGTGAAGGGTTCAGTGCAGCGGTATCGACTACGACAAACACTTGATTCTGGGTATGCGACCCAAGGAGATTCTGTGAGCTATGACTTGCAACTCATCGGTACTCAGCACCTTAACTAAGGTTGTTACAGCTCTATGTTTAGGGCTCGGTGCTGTGATGGCGCCACTGCTGCATGTTCGTTTTGTGATGTCATCGAGCATGGAGCCGGCACTTCCACTTGGGTCGCTCATCGTTGCGGTGCGCCAAGAAGCGTATGTCGCTGGTCAGGTTATCGTTTTCAAGACTGAGAAAGGAGAGGTGGTACATAGAATCCACCATATTTCACAAACATGTATCGAGACGAAGGGTGATGCGAACACCAGTGGCGACTCAGATTGTCTACAAAATGGCGACATTTTGGGTTTGGTTGTTAGCACTGTGCCATATCTTGGATTTATACCGGGGTATGCACAGCAGATACTCGCACACCCGAGTCTCTGAAGGGACGTTATGAAACTATATGGACGTAAGGTGCTTATCCTTGCTGCAGATGGGGGCGAATACTCTGAGATACTAGATACTCGTCGTGCATTTGAGCGGGAGGGGGCGGTGGTATTTATAACCGCACCATCAGACCATATGACGATCGAAACGGTTGAGGGGGGACGTTCGGGCGGCGAGATACTACTCGATTTTCCGCTTGCTGGGGTAGACCCAGAGCTCTTTGATGCTCTTGTTATTCCAGATGGGCTTCTTGCTGCCGATATCCTTGCGAAGAGTGATGTAGCAAAGCAGGTAATCAGTGATTTTCACACCGCAAAACGCCCCATTTGTGCTTCTGGTCAGGCAGAAAAACTATTGGTCACAGTGGGAATCGACCCACATCCGCTCGTACTACGCGAAGAAGATGAGCTCCCAGGATTTCTACAGCGCTCTATAGAGCTAGTTATGGAATCTCCGTCTAGGTACGAGCCGAACAGCCAAAATTAAAACCCGCTCGGAGCGGTTACTGTCCC
>CALBLZ010000135.1 GCA_937895715.1 uncultured Candidatus Berkelbacteria bacterium | reverse complement strand
AAATTGGGCATGAAAACCCTTGACAGGCTGGAATAGAGAGGTAAAATTGCGTCCGTTGTCTGATTGAGGAATGGTCTCGCCGGAACGGCAGACCCATAAAAAAAGAAAATACCAAACCTTCCATCAGGGATGGGCAAAGAGATCGGGCGAAAGCCCGATTAAAAATGTCCAAATACTCTTGACAAGCGGAAGTGCTTCAGGTAAAATAAAAATCCCAAAATATGGGGTGGTTTCGCCGAAAGGCAAACCTAAAAAACCGAAGAGCGCGAGTGGCTTGAAACAGAGGCCACAAGGCAAGCAATACAGCCAGCCGGTGTTGTAAAAGAACATCGGCAATTTTATCGCCAGCCTTGACATCCCTGGAGGATGCGGGTAGAATCTTGCCCTCGGAAGCGACAGAACCTTAACAACTGAAGAGTGATAGGAAGACAGACCTCGTCGTTTTATTACCAAATCCGTAAACTACACCAGAAATGGTGAAAAATTTTTGCGGAGAGTTTGATCCTGGCTCAGGATGAACGCTGGCGGCGTGCCTAATACATGCAAGTCGAACGAAGATGTAGCAATACGTCTTAGTGGCGAACGGGTGAGTAACGCGTTGGTGACCTGCCCCGAAGAGGGGGATAACGGCCCGAAAGGGCTGCTAATACCCCATGTGGTCCTCGTTTTTAGAAAGCGATGACTAAACGGAGTAATTCGCTTCGGGAGGGGCCTGCGTCCCATCAGCTAGTTGGTAGGGTAACGGCCTACCAAGGCGATGACGGGTAGGGGACCTGAGAGGGTGGCCCCCCACAATGGAACTGAAACACGGTCCATACACCTACGGGTGGCAGCAGTAGGGAATATTGGTTAATGGGCGAAAGCCCGAACCAGCAACGCCGCGTGTGCGATGAAGGCCTTCGGGTCGTAAAGCACTTTTAGAGAGGAAGAGGAAGGACGGTACTCTTTGAATAAGCTTCGGCTAACTACGTGCCAGCAGCCGCGGTAACACGTAGGAAGCGAGCGTTATCCGGATTTACTGGGCGTAAAGCGCGTGTAGGCGGTCTGGTTAGTTGGATGTGAAAGCTCCCGGCTTAACTGGGAGAGGTCGTTCAATACTGCCAGACTTGAGAGTGGTAGAGGGAGATGGAATTCCGGGTGTAGTGGTGAAATGCGTAGATATCCGGAGGAACACCAGTGG
>CALBLZ010000134.1 GCA_937895715.1 uncultured Candidatus Berkelbacteria bacterium | reverse complement strand
AAGGCGCTTGTGTACTTCTTCGAGGATATCGAAGCTCGGCACCTTCAGAATTTCAGGGAAGTAGGCTGACACAACAATGTCGTCGAATCCCTTGTTATTGAACCCAATCAGTAACTCACACTCTTCGAGCATACGCCAAAACTGTGGCAGCTCATCTTCGGTAAAGCTCAAAAGTTTGCGCTGATTGTAGGAGTAACAACCGAGTAGGGAAATGTGAAGCTTTTTGGGATCACGAGTGCCAATATCGGCAAACGTCTCTTTTGTCTCAATGTCGTAAACGATAATATCCTTCGCCATCAGTAAAAAATTAAGAAATCAGTAGGGGAGTCGTAGCTATTTTTTAGCTATGAGGTAACTCGCCTCCACTACCCTCCACTGCACGTTTTTGAGAAACGCTTCGATGTAGCTCTTGCGGTCTGAGCCAAAATCTAGAAAGTAGGCATGCTCGTACACGTCCATTGGAAGAAGCGGAATACTCCCCCACACTCCCCCTTGGTTCTGAGAATCCCCCGCGTAGATGTTCAGCCGCTGGTTGAAGGTGTCGAAGGCAAGAATCGCCCACCCACGTGCAGCCATGCCCGTTGCAGAAAATTCTTGGGCAAAGCGCTCCCAACTCCCCCACTCTGCTTCGATGGCCGTTTTGATTTCTGTGCCTTCAGGGTTTCCATCCCCACCGAGAATAGAAAAGAAAACCTGGTGCAGAATCATACCATTTGCCGCAAACGTTTCACCTTCTTTCAAGCCGCGCCAGGCAGAATAGATCTGGTTTGCAGAAGAAACATCTCCTTCTTTAATCTTTTCCTCAATCTCGTTACGCTTGGTTACATACCCTGCATACAACTTACCGTGGTGGATATCGTTAGTTTTGGCAGAGATGCCATTCAGTTCACCTGGGTTTGGGGCAACGACTTGATGAGACATATGGGGAAATTACTGAATAGGTGCGCTTTCTAGCCTACCGCTCATATTCTAGATTAGCAACCTCACTTGAGACTGGTTGGGCCCTCGGCGAATATACCGAGAACCTTACCAACAATCTGACTACGAGGAATTGGACCAAATGTGCGAGAATCGTTACTTGCATCTCGGTTGTCCCCTGCAATGAAGTACTCATCTTTCTGAAGTACAATTGTTTCACCTTCAAACGGTATTGAGTCGCCAGGCACACCGATTACCCGTTTTACTAGGTACTCGTTGCGGGCTGCTTGAAAGTTTACGATAACAATCTCTCCCCGCTCAGGCGCACCATACCAGCGGTACCCCAGATACACCGGCAACAACTGACCATTCTGTAGTGTTGTATCCATACTTTGCCCATCCACCCTAAACACCGTTAGAACAAATCCACTCATCACTACTAGTAGCAAGAAGATGCTGAACAAACCCTTAAATAAAGCATGGGCATAGCGCAACGCTCGCAGAAAGCCTCGTTGGGAGCGGTCTTCAGTCAACATTTGGATCTTTTAGAGCTACCATTACATCTGCAATTTGGCGGGCAATTACCCCCACCTGATTCACAAACTGGTCTGCACGTGCCAC
The DNA here is from genome assembly GCA_937895715.1 of uncultured Candidatus Berkelbacteria bacterium. GTDB lineage: Bacteria > Patescibacteriota > UBA1384 > CAILIB01 > CAILIB01 > CALBLZ01. The sequence continues at coordinate 5,449 of CALBLZ010000134.1, read as the reverse complement.
GTCACTTTCGAGTGACGTATACCACTGCGGAATATACCACTGCACATGTTCGATGAATCGATTCATCCATGGCTGGGCGACACCCAGTACCACTGCATGTGGTAGGTAGGTGTAGAACTGCTGACCACTTTCGTTTATCAGGAATGATTCCCTACTGGTGAGGTAATTTTTGAACTCAGCACAGTGTCGCACCAGCTCTTCACCAAGCCTACTGAGTGGCACAACATTGGCACCTGCGCTGTACAGCAGCATTCCCATGCCGTAGATCGCCACGCAGAGCACGACAAGCCCAGGAATCGTCTGATTGGCTACCCAGTAACTGAGAACAGCCCCAACCAGACCTGCTACCTGTATGATAATCCCTGCTGTCTTGTACCGAAGATGGACAAGCCGAGGTGAGTCGCGAAAAAAACCACGATTAGTAAAGCCATCGTTAACGTCTACGTAGAACTGACTGACTACCGCTGAGAATAAATCTTCATTAAGGGTTGACGTGATCCCCTCAAGACTAACTGCCTGCTCACTCTCAGGAAACAGCATCAGTAAGAAGTTCTTCTCGTACGTAGAGAGTCCATCTTCATTTCGACTACGCAGAAAGAGGATGTCCTCTGCTGAGCGAGCAATAATCTGAAGGTGTCCCCGATCTGCCAGGTCAAATAAAAAGGCTGCAATATCGCTGGGTTGGAGCGTGCTGTGGTGCAACATTGCCAACTCAAGTGGACGCATGTCTCCCGGAGGTGTTGGGCGCTCGCCAGTTGCCTCCCAGCGCATTGGGCGCGTCCTCCACCGAATTATCACAGCGCTCGTCATAAGCAGGATGAAAGAAGAAACTATCCAGTACCATATCGGAGCTCGGACCACGCGCTCAGCAAATAGGTTCAGGGGTGGGATAGAAAAATATCCCTCTGGAGCAGTAAGCATGAGCGCCGGGAACCCTTCTTCATTTGCACTAATCAGACGCACTCGTAACTGGTTACCCGTCTCCCAGACAAGTCGAAATGGAGATTCACCCTGAATAGAGACCACTTTGGCAGCTACTTTTTCGCGCGCATCGGTACCACTGAAGGTAAACGAAAGTGAGCCACTCACAAAACCCTGCTCACTCGGAAGTGCAAGGGCAATGTGGAGCAATGAACCATCCTTAGTAGATTCAGCCCGCCCAACCAGCACGTCTCCCTGTCTAGCCTCTCCTGATGCAGATATGCGAACCTCTTCCTTGCCGATATCTATAGCTGGAAGGGGGCGGAGCGCTACAGCCACGTATAAAAGGGCCGTTAGCAACAGCAAGCCAACCAAACCAAATACAATGAGGATCCCTCGCATATACCTAGTATACAGTACTGCATGATTGACAGGCGGCCTGTTTTGTCGTATAATTATCTAATTTCCACAAAATAAATTTGCAAATAAATACCCATGAATACCCAGACCGCTCAAACCGTCTACCCAACCTTTGGACAGCTCAAAAAGACTTTTCTTGATTCAGGATACGAAATTCGTCTGTTTCCTCAGCACCAGCTTGAGCAACTCGCTCTTGATGCTCCTGCGGAAGTAAAACGTCACCTCCAGAGCAATATTATGGGACTGATTATGCCTGATGAAGCTGTCATTGGCCTGGCCCAAGAACTACCTGGCGACGAAAAGGCAGTTACCCTCCTCCACGAGTTAATCCACCTCTACGACGAAGAAATGGACGAAGAAGACGTTGAGAACGCTACCCTTGAGCTCGAGCAGAGCCTTACTCCTGCACAATTTGGATTCCTCCAGTTCTTGGTTTCGTAAGGCTAGGAGCGTCACCCGTGGTGCGTTGCATCACACAAACTCGCCATATATAGTGGGATGAGTCTAGCCCTAACTACCGTACATGCCAGAAGAAACGACTCACGCCGAAGCACACGCAGCTGCTACCATTACCGATCAAAACTTTTCTGAAGTTGCCGGTCCAGATTCTGGTCTGGTCTTTGTTGATTTCTGGGCTGCCTGGTGCGGGCCTTGCCGCATGATGGCCCCTATCGTAGAAGACCTTGCTAAAAAGTATGCCGACCAAGAGGGGCTGACCGTTGCCAAAATGGACGTTGATGCTAACCCAGCAACCTCCGAGAAGCTCCGTATTATGTCGATCCCTACCTTCAAAATGTTCTTTAAGGGTGAAGAAATTGGTGAAGCCATCGGTGCAGTAGATCAAGAAGAGCTTGAAGCACTTATTACCAGCAACCTCCACCATCTCCAGGGCGCCCCTGCTACTGCGTAGTATTGTATTGTTCGGTTTTTGTTTGGTATAGTGAGGGGGTGGAAACCCCCTCTTCTGTTGCACTCTTACACCACGGATTACACGAGCCATCAAATGCTCGGGTACTCTTTTTGGATATGAATGCATTCTTTGCCAGTGTGGAGCAGCAGCGACGCCCAGAGCTTCGCAACAAACCCCTGGCCGTCGTCTCTCACCTGCACCAGCGTGGTAGCGTGCTCGCCGCCTCGTACGAGGCAAAGGCCTTCGGAATCAAAACCTCTATGCGGGTAGAAGAAGCGCGCGCACTGTGCCCCCACCTTCTCCTTACCCAGGTCGGTTCGTCGGTATACCGCGAGGTACACGATAGGTTCATGCAGATCCTCTTTAACCTCTGCGGCCCAGAGGTACAGCCTCGCAGTATCGATGAGGCTGCGGTGTTTCTACCTCCAAACTGGCAGAGCTCTAAATTTGCCCACCAACTTGCTCGGTCGATTAAGCAACGCTTTGCCGCCGATCTCGGTGAGTGCATTCGCTGCTCCATCGGCATTGCGCCTAACAGCTTGCTGGCTAAGTTCGCTACAAAACTTAAAAAACCCGACGGGCTCATCGAGATTACCCTCGAGAATACCGAGGAGATCCTCAGTCGCTGCGCCCTGGGAGATTTGCCCGGCATTGCTGATCGCATGACCAAGCAGTTAGAAGCTGTTGGTATTACCACTCCACTCGAGCTCTACCACACCTCGGCAGAGCAACTACGTTCACACTTTGGCATCTGGGGGCAGTACTGGTGGTGGCGCCTACACGGCTATGAATGTGATACCTACTACAACAGTCAGCTCAAGAGTATTAGCCACGAACATGTACTGCCACACTGGGTGCGCACCCGCGAAGAGCTGGCTGGAGTTATTAGCACTATGTCTGATACGCTCATCCACCGCCTGCGCCGCAACAGACTGCAGTGCAATGGGGTCTGGCTCAGCCTACGGCTGGCAGGAGCCCCCCGCTACTCGCTCGGGCGTAGTTTCGATGCCCCCACTGGCAGTTACCACGAATTACTTGGCGCCTTCACCGGGTTTATTGCTGAGCTTCCGTCTGAGTTACCCTACCCTGTGCGTAAGGTGGCCCTTGGGTTTGGCTGGCTCAATTCTGAGGAGAGCGGCACCCAACTCTCTCTCCTTGAGGAAACTGGCAAACACGAAGACCTCACCCGAGCCATGACCCGCGTCCGACAGCGGCACGGATTCACCAGCATTAAACCAGCCAGCAGCTACACTACAAAGCAAGAGTTACGTGAGGTAATCGGTTTCGGCCGCCTTAAGGATAAGATCAGTTGAGATAAGCAGCCAAATCTGGTAGCATGGCCAAGATGTAACGAGGGTTAGAGATGCATATACAAAAGAAAGCTTGCTTTCTTTTACGCATTCGCTCGGAGAGGTCGCATAGTGGTCTAGTGCGAACGCTTGGAAAGCGTTTGTACCCGCAAGGGTACCGAGGGTTCGAATCCCTCCCTCTCCGCCAAATGAAAATGTCTCAGCTTGTCTGGGGCTTTTTCATTTGTTGAATAGATGGGGATGAGAACCCGTGCCGCATAGCGGCGGGTTCGCTGGCGCTTCTCGCGTAAGTAAGCTTACGAAGTAAGCGCTACAGACGAGAAAGCCGTGAAGCGACCATAGGGAGCGGAACCATCCCTCCCTCTCCGCCAAATTGAAAAGCTCAGTCGAAGATTGGGCTTTTTGCTTTGATAAAATCGGAACCTGACTGTTTTTTGTTAGACTAAAATCCATGACCCAGCTCTTAAAACTAAACCCTGCAAGACTCTCCCGCGAGCACAGGCTACTGGCGATCCTTATTTTCATCGCGACAGCAGTGTACGCCACCTACTCCATACTGCGCCATATGCACTTTGGCAGCTCTGGCTACGACCTTGGTATCTTCGATCAAGCGGTATGGCACATGAGCCGGTTCGAAGCACCAGCAAGCACAACCAGGAATATCCCGAATATCCTTGGCGATCACTTTTACCCTATTCTCTTTTTACTAGCCCCGCTGTACTGGATCTATTCCAGTCCCGTCACGCTACTGATAGCACAGGCGGCACTTATCGCAAGTTCGCTGATCCCAATCTTCTTGTTCATTCGAAAGCGACTTGATTTCACCCCCACCTACCTCTTACTCATCAGTTACTCACTGTTTTGGGGAATTCAGAGCGCACTTTCCTTCGACTTTCACGAGGTGGCCTTTGCTGTCCCACTCATCGCTTGGGCAATCTATGCCATCGACAGCAAGAAGTGGTGGCAGTATGCAGTCTGCATAGTCCTGCTACTTCTCACCAAGGAAAACCTTTCTTTCTTGGTTGTGTTTTTTGGTATCTACCTTGCTTTTCAAAAGCAGTACCGCATTGCAGTGGCTACTGCAGTCAGTGGTGTCGCTTGGTTCGTGCTGGCAACTAAGGTAGTTATCCCTCATTTTGCCGGTCCGGGAGTCGATTACTTCCACTGGTCGTACAGCCAATTTGGTCCGGACGCCCTCAGCGCCCTACAAACCGCTCTCGCATCACCAATCTTTACCATTACAACCCTGCTTACCCCAACGGTAAAACTGGCTACCGGTTTTTTCACCCTTCTGCCGTTTCTCTTTCTACCCCTTGCCTCACCACTGATAGTTCTCGCCATCCCATTGATTGCTGAGCGTTTTCTTTCGACAAATCCGGCCTACTGGTCGCATGGATTCCACTACTCCTTGGCTTTGGCCCCAATTCTTGTGATGGCCATGGCTGATTCGCTTAAGCGGTTACCGTTGCAGAAGTTCCACCTTCATCTAGCAGTTGCCACCGTTGTCGTAGCCTGCCTGATACTACCGAGCAGATCGCTCTGGGCACTCACCAGCCCAAGTTTCTACACGAAGAGTGAGAGCGACAAAATCGGCTACCAAGCACTCTCCCTAATTCCAGCTAACGCTTCTGTTACTGCGCAAAACGGAATAATCCCCCACCTTTCGCAACGACAGCACATTTACGTTCTGTCTAACCACGCGCCCGCCACCGATTTCATTATCGCCAAATCTGGCATGGGACCGTGGCCGCATACTGAGTGGGAAACCATTGAAGCCTATCTAACTACACGACAGACAGAGGGCTGTACAAAAGTATTCGCACAAGAAGACTGGCTGGTGTTTGACTGTCGGTCTAATTGACCTCAATGCCCCACTTCGGCGGGAAGA
>CALBLZ010000133.1 GCA_937895715.1 uncultured Candidatus Berkelbacteria bacterium | reverse complement strand
GATTGAACAATCAGAAAAAAGTGTGGGGTTAATAGATGTTGATTTGGAGTTACCCTTGGTGTTAGTGGTGGGGAATGAAACAGATGGAGTATCGAGAGAGGTGCTTGAGTTATCAGACACGATTGTAGAAATGCCAATGAGAGGGGTAAATAAGTCGTTAAATGTGGTAGTTTCTTTGGCGATGGTAGTATCAAGAATCAAGAGTTTATTAGCGTGAATCCCTTGTCTAAGGTTATTTTAGAGATGGTAGTACGTAAGCGATGGAGAGTTTAGATTGCTATTGTGTATGTTTTTTATTGCATATGTTATTTTTGGTATTGTTTTATTTGAAGACAGATAAATATAGTTGTGTTACAATATCCGAACGTACTTTGACAGTTTAATAGTGATAGAAAATGCGCTTTCTTTTTAGATAGACAGGAGATGTCTATCAAATTTTTTTGAGAGTTTGATCCTAGCTCAGGATGAATGCTGGCGGCGTGCCTAAGGCATGCAAGTCGAACGGTTTATATTTAAGCTTGCTTGAATATAATTAGTGGCAAACGGGTGAGTAACGCGTAGGAATCCACCCCTCTGGAGGGGGATAGCCCGCCGAAAGGCGGAGTAATCCCGCATGGTCCCGAAAGGGTAAAGTCGAAAGACGCCGAGGGAGGAGCCTGCGTCCTATCAGCTTGTTGGTAAGGTAATGGCTTACCAAGGCTATGACGGGTAGCTGGACTGAGAGGTCGGCCAGCCACAATGGGACTGCGACACGGCCCATACACCTACGGGTGGCAGCAACCGGGAATCTTCCGCAATGGACGAAAGTCTGACGGAGCGACGCCGCGTGGAGGATGACAGCCTTCGGGTTGTAAACTCCTTTCAGCCCCTCATACGAGGAGCAAAAGAAGCACCTGCTAACTACGTGCCAGAAGCCTCGGTAATACGTAGGGTGCAAGCGTTATCCGGAATTACTGGGCGTAAAGCGTTTCGTAGGCGGATGTTTAAGTCATTAGTGAAATCCTGTGGCTCAACCACAGCATTGCTGGTGAAACTGGATGTCTTGAATCTCACAGGGGAGACTGGAACTGTTGGTGTAGCAGTGAAATGCGTTGATATCAACAGGAACACCAAAGGCGAAGGCAGGTCTCTGGGTGAGAATTGACGCTGAGGAACGACAGCTAGGGGAGCGAAAGGGATTAGAGACCCCTGTAGTCCTAGCCGTAAACGATGCCTGCTAGATGGACGGTCTTTTGATTGTCTGTCGTAAGCTAACGCGTTAAGCAGGCCGCCTGGGGAGTACGGCCGCAAGGCTAAAACTCAAAGGAATTGACGGGGGAGCGCACAACCAGTGGAGCGTGTGGTTTAATTCGATACAAAGCGAAAAACCTTACCTAGGTTTGACATGCTAGCGTCCTATTTCCTGGAAACAGGAGAAATTCGTAAGAAGGCTAGCAAAGCTGCTGCATGGCTGTCGTCAGCTCGTGCCGTGGGGTGTCGGCTTCAGTGCCGTAACGAGCGCAACCCCTGCTTTGTGTTAAATATACACAAAGAACTGCCCCGCGCAGAGCGGGGAGGAAGGAGGGGACGACGTCAAGTCAGCATGGCGCTTATGCCTAGGGCTACACACACCCTACAATGGGACGGACAATGGGTTGCCAAACCGCGAGGTGGAGCTAATCCCATCAAACCGTTCCTCAGTTGGGATTGCAGGCTGCAATTCGCCTGCATGAACCCGGAATTGGTAGTAATCGCGGATCAGAAGGCCGCGGTGAATACGTTCTCGCTCCTTGTACACACCGCCCGTCAAGCCAGCAAAGTTGTTAGTACCCGAAACCTCACTTATGTGGGACTAAGGTGAGAACAGCGATGAGGACTAAGTCGTAACAAGGTATCCCTACTGGAAGGTGGGGATGGATCACCTCCTTTCTAAGGAGAATTTGGGCAAGTAAGTTTTAATTAATTTACAAAACCAACCCCTACGCTTGGAGCTATCAGGGCGTGTAACCAAATACTGATAGAAGTTAATTAGCGCGTACATTGCGTGGTAATTAGCGATTAAAAAGTATTGCGCATTACTATCACTATTAAGCTGTTAAATGAGAAGTATTTTTATAGTTTGTTCATGACAAGTTCGTTTGAAACTCCGATGCCGTGGTGGAAAGTTGTTGTCCGAAGTGTTCCTGAAGTAATGATGATAATTAG
>CALBLZ010000132.1 GCA_937895715.1 uncultured Candidatus Berkelbacteria bacterium | reverse complement strand
CTCCCTCGCCATTATTATTACGGTGCTCGGCGGTGCTGTGGCGTTCAGTCGCAGCTTTTACGTGACGAGTGCAATTAGTGAAGATCGTGCTCAGGCAGAAGGGCTCGTTGATGACGCCATCGGACTCTTGGTAGGGTTGCAGCGCTCGGTTCGCACACCGATTACCGGACCAAAGACCCTTACTGATTATCTGTATGTGAACCCGAGCGATATGACAGCAGCTGTCATACCATATCGCACAGGTACACAACTCCGCTGGTGTGCGGTGAATGCTTCCCTTGCATTTACTGCTGGTGGATGCAACAACCAGCCGAGCAAGGTTGATGGGTTGACTCTTGGCTCAATGCTTACGACAACGGGCGAACTAATTGCCGTTAACCGATCCGCCTGGAGTGGTTCAGGAGCACTATCGCGCTCGGTGTACGATGCAACCATAGGCAGTGGTCCGGGTATTACTGCTGCTGATGCTCGACTCGATTACTACAGACGTGTGATTTCATTGGAAAAGAACAGTCTAGATGGCATCACCCTGCACACGGCTAGGGTGAGCGTAACCAATACCCGCACTAATCTTACAGCTACCAAAAGTATAGTGCTCAGCAATGATTAATCGCCGCGCCTTTACCCTGATTGAGCTCCTCGTGACTGCCACCATTATGGTTGCAGTATCATTCTTAACACTCAGTATTTTTTCCACGGTTGCTCGGGTACAAGCAGACCGACGCACCACACAGACAACGATTAATCAGTCGGGGACACTCCTTGATCAACTTGCAGGTGAGCTCGAGTCACTTAACCGTAGCATGGATGCCTCTAATGCGCGGGTGCGCACCTTTGCATTGGGGTCAGCTGATGACTACTGGGCAATTGCGATGAATGTTCCTAGGTTAGATGAGAGAGGCTTACCGCTTACGACTAACCTTGTCCGCGTGTATTGCCGCTCTATATTTTCAGCGCCTGCACAAGCTGGTGTTTACGGGAGGGTCTCAGTATTCACCACAACTAGCCCCTACGCTCTAACAAACATCCCTTTAAGTACACCGAGTGGCTGTAGTGAAGCGGAGATAGAGTCGGCTGCAGGCGGGATTCAGTTTACCCAGACCAATTTAACTGATGATTTTACTAATGTTCGTTACTTTGGAGTATACGACGTTTCTTCAAGGGTTCCTAACGCTGTCCCACCTACAACAGACGACAACATGGCGCTACGCGTGGTACTTAGTGCTGGATATGATGAACGTATGAAGTATGCTGATGTTCCGTCGGTTGATCCTGCTTCTGTTGTAACTATTTCTCGCACCATTAGTCGGGCCCAACCATGACGCGCCGAGCCTCTTCCCTTGTACTCGTTACCCTAACCATGGCTGCTGTGGCAGTGGTGATTTTGGCGGGGAGTCGTGCGCTTGTTCAAAGTTTGCGCACTCGTTCTAATCTTGACTCGATTAGTAACGCACGGGCGCTCGCAGAAGCGGCGATCCAAGAAGGAATGCAGCGGGCGCGTAAGGGTGATCCGGATGGCGGGTTGGCAAACTATAATCAGTACGGTAGCTGGAATGTTGATCTTGCTACGCTTGAGCCAGTTACACGTGGATTTTCAACTACAGATTGCACCACGGTTGCTGAAGTGAATTACGTAGAGAGCTGTGGAACCTACCAGCTTGCGGTTCGGACCGTGGTGAAAGCGACAAGTTATAGCTTTCAGGCACAGGATCTACCCGATGGCTTCAAGGTGCTTCTTGATGTACCTCGCGCAGGGAGCATGGGTTTCAGGATACGAACCAACACATCTTTTTCCGGGCTGCAGTTTGATATAGAACAGTATAATGGCAGTACATGGGGAGCGGCGCTCACGAATCAGAGAGACCTAAGCGTGTCGAATACGGTTCAGGCAATCGCATTAACGGTGCGCTATGGTGTTAGTGCAACACCGCCAACAGCAACAGATGCAGTAATCATAGTTGAGAGTACGGGGGGTGGGGACGGCGCAGCGTTTGCGATTCAAAAAGGATTCACCACGGTTGAGGGAACGGGGCTAGCTGCTGATGGTACCCAGTACCGAAGTGTCGCAATTCTTCGTCCAAATTTTGCTGGGGGGTTTGAAGTGCCAGCTCCTGGTCCGATGCCAGTTGACCCAGACGCTCCTGTTGTGGTCGTGGATGACCTTGTGTCAGAGGCCAACAGATCAGAGGTATCTCAGGTACTCAACTCAATCAGAAGGTTAGAGAAGATACCCTATACACTAGTTGCCGAAACTAATGGAACGGGCGGCTATGCTCCAGCAACCTCCTTCTTGATTCGTCGCAATATTTCGCCTACGTTTAGTGCAGCCGGTCTGTGCGAGCCGAGTCCGTACCAAAACGTCTGTCGGTAATGCCTATCCATATTCCAGTACTACAAGCAGAGGTAACCGAAGCGCTCCGCCCAGAACGGGGCGGGGTTTTTCTTGATGCAACCCTGGGTCTCGCTGGTCACACTATTGCAATGAAGCGGCTCGGCGGCTCCAAGCTAGCTACTTGGGGCATTGATCAAGACCAAACTGCTCTCTCGATTGCAAAGGACCGCCTGCTTGAAGCGTTTCCCAATGAAACATTCACCCTGGTGAAGGGTAATTTTATGGATTTGAAAGAGATTGCCCACGAGCAGGGAATGCCCAAGTGTGACGCAATCCTGATGGATGTTGGGGTTTCCAGTATGCAGATTGATGATCCAGAGCGGGGATTCTCATTTATGGCACAGGGGCCACTGGATATGCGTATGGATCCAGAAAACTCAGTGAGTGCCTTTACGATTGTGAACACCTGGCCAGAGCACAAGCTCACCATGTTGCTGCGCAATTATGGGGAGGAACGAGTAGCTGCCAAAATTGCAAAAGAGATTGTGCGAAAGCGCCGAAAAAACGTTATCGAAGAGACCACCGAGCTTGCCGAGCTGATTATCGAGGCCTATCACCCCGCCATGCGTCACAAGAAGCCGCACCCGGCCACGCGCACCTTCCAGGCGCTGCGAATTGAGGTAAACAAGGAGCTCGAGGCGCTAGAAATTGGGATTCAAGCTGCGCTTGAACAGCTGGCGCCAGGTGGTCGTCTTGCTGTGATTTCATTTCACTCTCTCGAAGATCGGATCGTGAAAGAGTTATTCCGTCAGGCAGCCGAGACTGGTGGTTTTACCGTTATTACAAAAAAGCCGCTCGTAGCCTCCGAGGAGGAAACAGCGGTAAACCCACGTTCTCGTAGCGCAAAACTACGGGTAGTAGAAAAGTTAGGGGAATAGGGGAAGCCCCGGCCTCCTAGAAAAAGGTGACACGGGGCTGTTAGGGCGACAAGTGCTTGCTATGCGGCTCGTCAGGAGTGTGTGGTGCGTTGCGGAGGGAGAGCTCCTGCACTTGGGGTGGCGTGTGGTTAGCCAGTAAGTAGACGTAAGGGGCGGATGCCTGATTTTACGCTGGTGTTACCGCCAGCCGGATGTGTTCGCGCCTCCCGCAGGAGGGTACTATGGGATGCTCAGGCGACGTTGCCCAGAGCAATTCATGCGAATTACCGGATGGTACTTACTCCAGAAAGGAACGAATCGGGTAGATTAGTCCATTTCCACATGTAAGGAAAATACTCCCATTACCTTTGTATGTCAATGTGCCCATAGCTCGTTGGTTTCAGGAGTGAAATACGCTAGTATAAAAGCCATGACAGTTCTCTCAATTCATACCGATGGCGGAGCACGCGGCAATCCAGGGCCAGCAGCTGTTGGTGTGCACTTTCAAATGGGCGAGTGGGAGCATAAACACGGCCGCTGTATTGGTGATGCCACAAATAATGTTGCAGAGTACATGGCCGTAGTCGATGCGCTAGAACAGATTCAGGCGTTTCGTATTGCGGGTGCGCCGCAATTTCAATCACTCCACTTTTATTTAGATAGCGAACTCGTTGTAAAGCAGCTCACCGGTGTATACCGAATTAAGGAGCCGAGCTTACAGGAGCTTGCTCAAAAAATTCTCATTATCCTGAAAACAATTACCGTGCCGTACCAGTTCTCCCACGTTCGCCGCGAACAAAATAAGGTTGCAGATGCATTGGTAAATGCGGCACTCGACGGTACGCTTTAACTTCTCTCTATGTATTCTCCGCTTGAACCAAGCCCCCATTTTCCAACGAAAGAAGAAGATTTACTACGTTTTTGGAAAGAGAAGGGGATCATTGGCAAGGCTCGCAGCCGTAATGCTGGGGCCAAGCCCTTCGTATTTTATGATGGACCACCGACTGCTAATGCTAAGCCAGCTCTCCACCACGCCGAGCCCAGCGCCTTTAAAGACGCTGCCTGCCGCTATAAGGTTATGCAGGGGTTTGAAGTACTGCGTCAGCCAGGCTGGGACACCCACGGCCTACCGGTAGAAGTGCAGGTTGAAAAGGCGCTTGGTCTTTCAAGTAAGAAAGATGTGCTGAATCTGGTGCCAGGGGATGAGTCAGCTTCAATCGCCAAGTTTAACACCGCTTGTTCCGAAAGTGTCTGGCAGTACATCCAAGACTGGAACCGGTTTATCGACCGTGTGGCACGCTGGGATGATCTGGATAGCGCCTACGCCACCAACCAAACCTCATACATTGAGGGAGTGTGGTCTGTATTTAAACAGATCTGGGACAAAGACCTTGTGTTTAAGGATTACAAAGTGGTGCCGTACTGTCCACGCTGTGGCACGGGCTTATCTGCTGCTGAATTGGCAATGGAGTACCAAGATGTAAAAGATGTCTCGGTATTTGTGACATTTCCGTGGATTGATCAGCCAAACCGCTCATTTATTGCCTGGACTACCACCCCCTGGACACTTCCTGGCCATGTAGCCCTGGCGCTCGGTGCTGACATTACCTATGTGGTTATTCGTTTGGGTGAGCGTGAACTTGTACTCGCCAAAGATCGACTAGAAATTGTTGAGGGTGACTACGTTATTCTCGAAGAAAAGCTAGGTAAGGATCTGGTAGGTATTCGGTATGAACCGCTGTTCCCAGGCGTGCTTGATACTGCCGAAGGCGAAAAGTTTGTGAGCGTGCTTGCAGACTTTGTAACCACAACCGATGGAAGTGGCATTGTGCACACCGCCTGTATGTACGGTGAAGATGACTTTGTGCTGGGTAAGTCACTCGGTCTTGCTCGTCAACACACCGTAGATTTAACAGGAGCTTTTCTCCCGGAAGTTACCGAGTTTTCTGGAATGAATGTGCGCGACGCACTTGTGCCAATTCTGAAGTCGCTTACCGAGAAAGGGAAGCTGTTTAAAAAACAAACAATCACGCATAGTTATCCACATTGTTGGCGTTGTAAGACTCCACTCATCTACTACGCGAAAGATTCTTGGTACATTCGAATGTCGTCTAAGCGCGAAGAGCTCAAGAAGAGTAACGCTGCTGTTGAGTGGATTCCATCACATATCAAAGAAGGTCGGTTTGGTGACTTTATTCGCGAAGCCCGTGATTGGGCAGTTTCGCGGGAGCGTTTTTGGGGCACACCGCTGCCAATTTGGAAGTCTGAAACAGGGAAGGTTCTCTGCATCGGGTCGTTAGAGGAGTTGCGCTCATTGGCAAAGAGCCCGGCTGAAATAGGGGAATCGTTTGATCCACATCGTCCGCATATCGACAACGTGGTTTTGGTGCATGACGGCGAAGAGTATGCGCATGAGCCGTATGTACTAGATGTTTGGTTTGATTCTGGTGCGATGCCGTTTGCTTCAGGGCGCGTAGCCAATAACCAGTTTCCAGCAGACTTTATTGCCGAAGCTATCGACCAAACTCGTGGGTGGTTCTATAGCCTAATGGCCATCAGTACCCTGTTGAAAGGGGAATCGGCGTACAAGCGAGTGATCTGCATGGGCCACCTCGTTGATGGTGATGGCCGAAAGATGTCTAAGTCGGTTGGTAACGTTATTGAGCCAATGGGAGCCTTTGCAGAAGCCGGAGCAGATGCGGTGCGTTGGTTTATCTTTACGGTTAATGCACCAGGGGACACCAAGGCGGTGAGTATTGTAGATGTGCAGGCTGCGTTTCGTCGGATTGCCGTACCGTTGTGGAACATGCTCAACTATCTGGTCACGTACGCCAACCTGGCACAGGTAGATGCTCGAGCAGTCACGTCAGCAGAGCTTTCGGCGGCCGACCTTACCTTGCTTGATAGGTGGGCGCTGAGCCAGCAAGATGCACTGGTGGCGCGTGTAACAAAACACCTCGATGCACTCGACTTTTTGCGAGCAGGGCGTGAGATTGAAGAGCATATTGTTGAGTTATCAACCTGGTACCTGCGCCGTTCACGTCGTCGTGACGACAAGGCGTTCTTCCTTACCCTCCACACATTGTTAAAGCGTGTGTCACTCCTTATGGCACCAATCGCTCCATTTATGAGTGAGAATATTTTTCAGCAGCTACGTAGTGATTCCGATGCAGAGTCGGTACACCTAGCTGAGTGGCCTGCCTCGTATGCCATGGTGAATCCTGAAATTGATACTGCAATGCAAAATGTGCGCGCTGCTGTTGAGCTTGGCCTAGCTGTGCGCGCCCAAGAGAAACAAAAGACTCGTCAGCCCCTGGCCACAGCCCAGGTTGTGGGCACACCTCCACTAGAAGGGGAGTTACTTGAGATTCTAAAGGACGAGCTGAACGTGGAGTCGGTAGAATTCGTAGCAGAGGTTGAGGTAGGGTATCCATCCAAAACAGAAGGAGGCGTTACAGTAGCCTTAGACGTAACCCTAACCCCAGACCTTCAAGAAAAAGGGGAGGCGCGTGAGTTGCTGCGCCAGCTGCAGAACCTACGCAAGCAATCTGGGTTGCAACCGGGACAGATGGCGACCCTTCTGTTTGGTCCGGCGCATCACGAGTATCTCAAGGAACTCTTACAAAAATATCCTTCAATTCTGACAGATGGCTTTTTCCAGGTTACGGATGAGACGTGGCAGCAAATGGGGGACACAGACATTACGATTAGCGGGATGACGGTACAGGTTAGTGTTCGCGCCTAATGTGGGGACGCTTTAAAACCCTCGATCCTCTCCTTTTTGCGCTACCAGTGGTTTTTTCGTTGGTAAGTGTGATCTTTATTTACGTGCTAACAGTGGATGCGGTAGGTACTAACCTGGTTATTCGCCAGGGTGTGGCTGCTGCACTTGGGTTTATTGGTATGTTGGTCCTCAGCTTTGTTGACTACCGTGCCTGGCGTGCCTGGCGCCTATGGATCTATCTCATCTGTGTTCTGTCACTCATCGCAGTGCTCATTGTGGGGGATGAGATATTTGGCGCAAAGAGTTGGATTGACTTTGGCTTCATCCAGTTTCAACCCGGTGAGTTTGCCAAACTCCTCCTCTTACTCGTGCTTCCTGCGCTCCTGCAAGTGAGATCACGGTTTGTTGGCTGGCGCCAATTTACGGTAGTCGGAGTGGCCTTGGTTACCGTACTAGGGCTGGTGATGCTACAGCCTGATCTGGGGACAACCTTGGTAATTGCAGTATTGGGGATAACCGTCTTTTTGACAGCCCGTACCTCAAAGATTCAAAAGGGGGTGGTAATCGGGCTTGTGGCACTCGGCATCGCCACAATAGGATTGTCTTTTAT
>CALBLZ010000131.1 GCA_937895715.1 uncultured Candidatus Berkelbacteria bacterium | reverse complement strand
TCACTTGGCTAGTCAGCTGTTACGCACTGTTTAAATGGTGGCTGCCTCTAAGCCAACATCCTAGCTGTCTGAGCGTATTCACATCCTTAAGCACTTAATCGTCTTTTAGGGCCTTAACTGGCGGTCTGGGCTTTTTCCCTCGCGACAATGAAGCTTATCCCCCACTGTCTATCTCCACAGGTGACTGACACGGCATTCGGAGTTTAACTGGCTTCGGAAACCTGGTAAGGCCCCTAGTCCAATTAGTGCTCTACCTCCGCGACGAGCATTCCTGCAGGCTAACCCTAAAGTTATCTCGAGGAGAACCAGCTATCACCGAGTTTGATTAGTCTTTCGCTCCCATCCACAGCTCATCCGAGAACTTTTCAACGTTCACCGGTTCGGACCTTCATCCCATGTTACTGGGACTTCATCCTGGCCATGGATAGATCACACGGCTTCGGGTCTACTGCATGCGACTGATCGCACGGTTAGCACTCGCTTTCGCTACGGCTTCTTCTTTTAAAAGAATTAACCTTGCCACACACAGTAACTCGCGGACTCATTATGCAAAAGGCAAGCCGCCACCCCTTGCGGGGCTACGACACCTTGTAAGCGCATGGTTGCAGGTTCTATTTCACTCCCCTAACAGGGGTTCTTTTCACCTTTCCCTCACGGTACTAGTTCACTATCGGTCATCAGTTAGTATTTAGTCTTAGGAGGTGGGCCTCCCGGATTCAAGCAAGGTTTCACGTGTCCCGCTCTACTTGGGGTATCTCTAGGGTCTTCATGGATTTCACATACGGGCCTATCACCCTCTATGGGAGAACTTTCCAGAACTCTTCTGTTATCCAATCAGATCCCACGTCGAGACCCCGCAACCCTGCAATGCAAGCACTGCAGTTTAGACTGTTGCCCTTTCGCTCGCCACTACTGAGGCAATCGCTTCCGCTTTCTTTTCCTCAGGGTACTGAGATGTTTCACTTCCCCTGGTTTCACTTTACCAACCTATGTATTCAGTTGGCAATAATGCCGCATTACCGGCACTGGGTTTCCCCATTCGGACATCTCCGGATCATAGCGTGTTTGCCGCTCCCCGAAGCTTTTCGCAGCTTACCACGTCCTTCATCGTCTTCTGATGCCAAGGCATTCACCGTGCGCTCTTCATTAGCTTGACCAAATTGTTAAATTGGTCGTTCTATCCTACTTAGTCTTACTACTACACTTCGCAGTGAAGTTATAATTTTTTGTTACCCTACGTATGCAATTTTCAAAGAACCACCCCAGATGGGGAAAATGGTTGGATCAGACATTCACGAGCAGGCGGCCCGCACAAACTGGTGGGCGTGCCTGGATTCGAACCAGGGACCTCGTCCTTATCAGGGACGCGCTCTAACCAACTGAGCTACACGCCCGACGTACCATGTAAGGTTGCCGGCAGTAGCTCTGGATGCGAACAGCCCGCCTTCACCAAGGCTACGGCGGGCAATCCCGCTCGTGCGGAATTGGTGGAGGCAAGGGGGTTCGAACCCCTGACTTCCAGCTTGCAAAGCTGGCGCTCTCCCAACTGAGCTATGCCCCCGAAATCTCGGAGGTTCACCCCAGCCGTTGTCTGATCATATGGATCGAAAACACTGCACAATCGACTTCGTTGCAGAACTGATGCGGTTTGTACCAGGTATACGTCGTGTAATGGTTTTTTTGGAAGCGATTGCTCGCATTCCGCATCCC
>CALBLZ010000130.1 GCA_937895715.1 uncultured Candidatus Berkelbacteria bacterium | reverse complement strand
TCACGATGATTCTCACCGGCCACGCTATTCAAAAGAATGTTGAGAAAGGGCGCATAACCCTGGAGCCCTTCGATGTTGGCGCCATTAACCCCAACAGCTACAACTATCACCTGGGAGCCGAGTTGCTAGTACTTGAGCCGGGAGAGGTTGCGCCGGGTAGCCGGTATCGGCGTATTCAGATCCCCCGGGAAGGCTACATGCTACAGCCAGGTAGGCTCTACCTTGGGCAAACGTTTGAGAAAATTGGGAGTCGCTACTACACCACAACACTCATCGGCCGCTCAACCATGGGTCGCCTGGGGCTGTGGCTGCAGGTAACCGCCGACCTTGGGCACATTGGAGCCGAGCACCACTGGACGCTCGAAATGAAGGTAGTGCAGCCTCTTCGCTTATACGCAGGCATGCCCATCGGCCAGGTTAGCTTCTGGCGGAATTTTGGCCGCGCTACACAAAAATACAGCGGCAAGTACGCGGCCGATACCAAACCACAAACCAGTAAACAATGATTCTCACCGGTTCAAAAATTGCAGAAGAGGTCCGGAGTGGGAAGATCATTCTGGAGCCATTCGATGAGCAGTACTGCAACCCAAACTCCTACAACTTTCACCTAGGATCAAATATTACGCTATACACCGAGAAGGTGCTCGATCCTAAACAAAAGAATGGCACCCACAGCATTACGATTCCAAAAGAGGGGCTAACCTTGCAGCCAGACACCTTGTACTTGGCCCATATCGAAGAAAAGATTGGCAGCCGACACTACGTGCCAATCATTAAAGGCCTCTCTTCGATCGGGCGACTTGGCTTGTTCATAGTAATAACAGCAGACCTAGTTGATCTTGGCGCTGTGGGACAGTGGACACTGCAGCTGCACTGTGTGCAGCCGGTTACAATCTACCCTGGCATGGCAATTGGCCAGATCACGTTCTGGAGAATCAGTGGGAAACCCATGTACTACGAGGGAAAATATCAGCACGCAGCTGGACCAATTTCTTCACTCAGTTTTAAAGACCCGTTTTTCTCAAACGCACAGCAGCCTTGACAGATCTGGTGTTCAGGTTTAAAACTATAGAACGTCTAACACCGAGGATATGTGGCGCGCAGGATGCGCACCCCCACATCGTAGACGACTGGTCCATTCACCAGTTCCTTGAACCTTTCGAGGGTACTATGAGCCAACCTAATCAGGGACACGTCCCCATTACCATCATTGCTCCGGTCAACTGCGCCGAAGCCCGTGCCATTCTCCTCACCTTTGCCACGTTAGGTGGCGCGTACAGGGTTGAGGGGTACGACGTCAATCACCACCGGTGCACCGGTAGGAACTCCGACTTCTTCGTGCCCAACGTTTGTCAGGTCGTGCTGAAGTACGACCCGACCCGCAAGGCCGCAGGAGACAAGTCGAAACGCCGCCCCATGCGGCTTAAGAGCAGCCTGGCTCGATTGGAGCAACGAAAGCCAGATGCTGGCACCGAAGGCAGGTTGGGAGAACTCCGTAAGATGTTGCTCACCCGCGAGGCAACTCCTGCCTCAGAAGTGATCAATCTGGGCCTAATCAACGATCCTGCAGCCTATGCGGGGGATGGTC
>CALBLZ010000129.1 GCA_937895715.1 uncultured Candidatus Berkelbacteria bacterium | reverse complement strand
GTCGTAACAAGGTAGCCGTACCGGAAGGTGCGGCTGGATCACCTCCTTTCTAGAGTAATCTTATAAGTTAGTTCCAAGTCGAAAGAAGTTTTCGGCATCCATTATTTTTATTTTTTTGTTCTTTTTTTTACTATAAAAGCAAAAGGCTTGAGCAAGCCACAGGGCTTGTTGAAAAACAGACCAGGGCCTGTAGCTCAGCTGGTTAGAGCGCACGCCTGATAAGCGTGAGGTCGGTAGTTCAAGTCTACCTAGGCCCACTTTTCGAGGTACTGCGTTTTAATTGAAACATAAGATCCCTTGAAGATTGTCTTTAAGGGGCTATAGCTCAATTGGTAGAGCGCCGCCCTTGCAAGGCGGAGGTTAACGGTTCGATCCCGTTTAGCTCCACTTATTTGTTCTTTGAAATATTGAAAGAGTAAAAATGATTTGCGAATCATTTTACTGAGCCAAAACAGAAATACGAAAATCTTTCTATAAGAATCCGTATTTCGAGCACTAAATAGATAATATAATTTTTTGGTAAAGTTACTAAGAGCACACGGTGGATGCCTTGGTACGAGAAGACGATGAAGGACGTGACTACCTACGAAATGGTACGGTGAGGTGGAAGTAACCTGTGACCCGTACATGTCCGAATTGGGAAACCAGTGTAGAGTAATATCTGCTCATTAACAACTGAATACATAGGTTGTTAAGGTCAACCTAGGGAACTGAAACATCTAAGTACCTAGTGGAAAATAAAGTAATAACGATTTCCTTAGTAGCGGCGAGCGAAAAGGAAACAGCCTAAACCTCATAGCGTGTTAAATACTGCAATAGTTGCGCTATAGGTGTTGTGGGACTTGTCAGGACAAATTGCAGCGCGTCCAGAGAGTCAAAAATTATCTTGTTAGCCGAATCATCTGGGAAAATGAACCACAGAAGGTGATAGTCCTGTAGGCGAAAACAAGATAACTCTCGATAAGCACCCAAGTACTGCGGAGCAAGTGGAATTCTGCAGGAATCCGGGAGAACCATCTCCTAAGGCTAAATACTCTCTCGTAACCGATAGTGAACCAGTACCGTGAGGGAAAGGTGAAAAGCACTTCTATTAGAAGAGTGAAATAGTACCTGAAACCGTGTGCTTACAAACGGAAGGAGCCCCATTAGGGGTGACTTCGTGCCTTCTGGATAATGAGCCTACGAGTTACTCGTCAGTTGCGTTAGGTTAAAATTCTAAGAATTGGAGCCATAGCGAAAGCGAGTCTTAATAGGGCGTGTAGTAACTGGCGGTAGACGCGAAACCGAGTGATCTATCCTTGATCAGGATGAAGTGAGGGTAAAACCTCATGGAGGTCCGAACCAGTGCGGGTTGAAAACTGCTTGGATGAATTGAGGATAGGGGTGAAAGGCTAATCAAACTCGGAAATAGCTCGTACTCCTCGAAATAGCTTTAGGGCTAGCCTCGTGTTTAGTGTAGCGGAGGTAGAGCACTGATTGGGCTAGGGCTGTCACAACGGTACCAAACCCAGACA
>CALBLZ010000128.1 GCA_937895715.1 uncultured Candidatus Berkelbacteria bacterium | reverse complement strand
CAGACTCACAAACCCAGTACCTGGTTGGTCAGCGTGATTCACTCGATCTCATGGTAGATAACGGAGGAGCGCCACTCCAAGAGGTTGAAGTGCAGATTCACTACCCATCCCACCTAGTTACCATCGATACAATTAACGTGAACGATTCGGCATGTACCGGTGTCCGCACCCGATCAACAGAGCCAAATAAGGGGTTAATCACCTTCGCGTGCACAATTCCAAGTGAAGCGGTCAACAGACAGCTCGGCAAGTTGGCAACAATCTGGTACATCGGCAAAGCTGAGGGATCTGCTAAATTCTCAATCGTGCAGGATACGGCGGCAGTGCGAGCGCTTAACACCAAAGGAAATCCAGCTGAGCCACGAGAGGTGCTCAAGAGCACTCGCGGCATCACGTTGAGCATTGTAGCTCGAGAAGACAGGAACGAAGTACGCACCGGAATCGCAACGCTACTTACCCCAGAAATCGATCAACCGATGCCTGAAAAGACATTCTTCCCTGCACCAGTAAGTGTTGTAAGTACCACCTACTCACCAGACCAAAGCTGCACCAGTGCGCTAAGCGTTTCATTCCAGTGGCTCGCCGAAGAGGGTGTAAACCGATTTGAGTACTCCTGGGGGACCGAACCTGACGTTGCTGAACCTGCCTCACAGAGTGTTTCCACAAGCATTGATTTGCCCACCAAGCCCGGAAGTTACTACTACTTCCACCTACGTTCAGTTGCAAAAAATGGCAATAAAGGACCGGTGCAACGGGTAATTATTCCTACCTGTTCCGCAAAATAAGCTGCCTAAAGCATAGGCAACCTGGTTTTTTTCTGGTACTTTGGAACGCGTCTGGCAGGGTAGCTCAGGGGTAGAGCAGTGGACTCATAAGCCATTGGTCGCGGGTTCAAATCCCGCCCCTGCCACCAAAAGAAAAAGTAGCACTCTCTCTTCGCTAGTCCTCGGATACTTCGTATCCTGCGGAGACGCTCAGAGAAAGTGCTACTTTTTTGTTATGTGGATATCAGAATAATTGTTACTTTCTTTTTAGTAATCCTGCGGAGACGTTCAGAGAAACAGGTACTTTTTTGTTGTTATCCAGAGATGCGAATTAATTTACAGCTACTGTATACTTTATGTGCAAATCAGTAATACCAAACTATGAAAATTGCAGTCTTCTCAGATAGTCACGATCACATTGAGGCGCTCAGCGCGGCCCTTGCTCGAGTAAAAGAGCTCGGCATCACAACTGGCCTCCACCTCGGAGACTTTTGCGCGCCCTTCATAACTACTATGTTAGCCGATAGCGGCCTGAAGTGGTTTGCAGTATGGGGTAACAACGACGGTGACAAACTTCAGGGCTTTCGTATTACCGCCGGCAAAACCGCTCCTGACGGCTCACCAGCATTCGAAGTTGCCTCAGGCGATTTTATGGAGCTGACACTTGGTGAGCGCAAGCTCTTTCTCACCCACTACCCTGATATCGCTCGTATTGCCGCACTTTCGGGTCAATTTGAAGCGGTATTCTTCGGACACAACCATAAGCAGAGTAGCGAAACACTCAACAACGCCCTCCTGGCCAACCCTGGTGAGCTCTGTGGCACCCGCTTTGGTGTGCGCAGCTTCATGATCTACGATACCGACTCAAACACAGTTGAGCACCTCGAGTTTTAAATCGTCAGGGTTCCAGCATTCTTACTGATAGCCACCACCTTTGGCTCCTGGCCAAGGATATGGCGAGCCGCATCTTGTACCTGCGCAGCTGTTACGGTTTGTGTTCGTGCTAGTTGCTGCTCTAGTGAAAGCGGTGTATCGGTCCATATGTGATCTGTTGCGAGATCCGATACCACCTCCACCATACCCTCTCGATTGAAGATAAAGTTAGACTTGTGTATCGCCTTGGCGGTTGCCACCTCTGCTTCAGTAACCCCCTCCTCTGCAATAAGAAGAATTTGAGCCAGTGCTGTTTCGTACGATTCCTGCAGATCGCTTTCATCTTTTAGACGAAGGTACAGGCCTAGGAATCCGTGATCATGCCTGGAGTTATTCTCGAACCGCGGTGTTTCGTAGACGATATTACGTTCCAGTCGCAGTATTTTACCCAAGCGTGAGTTTTGTTTATTCCCCAGGATTAGCCCAAGTATCGTACATGCTGGTGACATGTCATTGTCTCGCGCAAACCCTTCCCACCAGATTCCTAAGTGTGCTTGGTCTACCTGGCGCACCTCATGGTGAAAGGCTTTTTCGGTGCGAAACACTGGTGAATCAAAGGTGACTCGATCTACCGATGCGTACTCATCGGTGCCGTAGTAGGTTTCGGCGACCTGGCGCGCTTCACTCTCTGGGATAGGGCCGGCCACCACTGCCATAAAGTTTTCCTTGCCGTAGAGGCGGGCGCGGAATGCAACTAGGGAATCGTGGTTCTTGTCTTTCAGGCGAGATTCTTCGTCGAGGATCGTGGTCCCTACAATCTGGTCTGGCAGCGAAAGCTGGCGCAGTAAGTAGGCTATGTAGCGAGACGGCTGGTCTTTATTCCAACGAACCTCTGTACCGATCACCCCCTGCTCTCGGGCTATATCTTCATCCGTCAGGCGAGAGTGCAAGAAGATGTCCGAGACAAAGTCTGCAGCAATCTCAAGATGCTCCGGCAGGGCCCGAGACCAGTAGCTCACGTACTCTGGGGATGTGCTACCTCCCCTGCGCACCCCGAGCTCATCAACGCGATCATTTAGGAGAACCGGCGAGGGAAAACGCTCCGTTCCGCCAAAGAACAGGTGTTCCAGGAAGTGCGCTGAACCAATCTCGTCCCAGTGTTCCGCTCGTCGTCCAGCTGTTCCCAGCAACGAGGTGTATACAAAATTCGAGTGCGGCATGTGCACGTACATATAGCGCATGCCGTTTGCCAACCGACTGATTGTCGGCTTAGGAAGCTGTACCATTCCACCTCCATGGAGTTACGAACCCTTTCTCAAAGAAAAGGGCCCATATTTCCGTCTCCGCAGACCGTAGGTCGAGGACTAGGAAATAAGGGCCATTTTCTTTGGTGGCGGGGGATGGATTTGAACCACCGACCTTCTGGTTATGAGCCAGACGAGCTACCAGGCTGCTCTACCCCGCTCCAGCTACTTTAGTGAATGTAAAGCGTACTTTACATTCTCCCTCACTCTGTCATACTTGAACGAGTCAATTTGGCAGGCTGTAGCGTAGCTCAATTTACCCCATTCTAAACCTAGCGTCAACCCTACGCTCGCTTGTGAAATCCTGCCATACTAAATGCAGATAATAACCGACTATGGAATCACCGCAAAAACCCCCGAAAAAACCTGTGCAGTTCAAGCAGTCTGGTGGTGTGCCAAACATGCCCCCCAATAGCGGCAAAAGCTTTGCCTGGATTGCCTTAATTATTGCGTTCCTCGTTGTTGCCACTGCTTTCTACAGCCCAAACAATGCTGACATTAAGGAAGTATCCCTTTCTGAAGTTTCTCAAAAGGTAAGTAATGACGAAGTCAAAACCGTCACAATTAAGAATGATACTGAGCTTGTGATTGCGCTTAAAGACGGTAGTGAGCTCAAATCAACCCTGCGATCCAACGACCAGCTCAAAGATTACGGCATCACCCCTGATAAAACCGAGATCAAGGTAGAGTACGACAACACCACCACCATCTGGATTATTCTGCTGCAGACTCTCTTACCTGCGCTCATTATTGTTGGAATTATCATCTATCTCTTCAAGGCATCAGCTGGGCAGAACATGAAGGCGATGAGCTTTGGGCAATCTCGCGCCAAGTTATCAAATATGAGTAAAGTTCGCTTCAAGGACGTAGCCGGGCTCGCTGAGGCAAAGACTGAACTCATGGAAGAAGTAGAGTTTCTACGCAACCCTGGAAAGTTTCTAGCCCTCGGTGCCGAGATTCCAAAGGGAGTTTTGCTTGTAGGTCCTCCTGGAACAGGTAAGACCCTCCTTGCCCGCGCAGTTGCCGGCGAGGCTGGCGTGCCATTCTTTACCATCTCTGCGTCAGAATTTGTAGAGATGTTCGTAGGTGTTGGTGCATCACGGGTGCGCGACCTATTCCTCAAAGCCAAGAAGGCGAGTCCTTGTATCATCTTTATCGATGAGCTCGACGCCATCGGTCGCCAACGCGGTACTGGTGTAGGTGGCGGCCACGATGAACGAGAGCAGACACTCAACCAGATTCTCGTAGAAATGGATGGCTTTGAAACTGATTCTGGCGTCATCGTTATGGCGGCCACTAACCGTCCAGATGTACTCGACCCTGCCCTGCTCCGCCCCGGTCGCTTCGACCGTCGTGTTGTGGTAGATCTCCCAACCCGCACTGAACGCCTCGAGGTTCTCAAAATCTACTCTGCAAAGAAGCCCCTTGCGGATGGGGTTGATCTCGATCTAATCGCTGCTCAAACAGCTGGCATGTCGCCTGCCGATCTTAAGAGCATCATGAACGAAGCCGCAATTCTTACCGCACGCAAAGAACTCAAGCAGGTTACACAAGAAACGCTTCACGAAGCTGCAGAGAAAGTGCTTGTTGGCCCAGAGCGTCCAAGTCGTGTGCTATCTGATCACGAAAAGCTGGTTACTGCAGTTCACGAGGCTGGTCACGCTATCGTTGGGCACGTCCTACCAAACACCGATGATGTACACAAAGTCTCGATAATTAGTCGCGGTATGGCCCTAGGATTAACCTGGAGCCTGCCCCGAGAAGACCGTCACATGGCATCGCTTAGTAAGTTTGAGGACGAAATGGCCATGCTCCTCGGTGGTCGTCTTGCCGAAATCCTATACTTTAAGGAGCCAACCACCGGCGCTAGCAACGACCTTAAGCGAGCAACCGACATGGCACGTC
>CALBLZ010000127.1 GCA_937895715.1 uncultured Candidatus Berkelbacteria bacterium | reverse complement strand
GAGGACGAGCGCAAGCAGGTGGTACATGCTGTGGCGCTTGCCGCTTTAAAGTATGCCGACCTCATTAACCATCGGTCGTCTGACTACTCGTTTGATACCGAGCGGTTTACGAGCTTTGAAGGAAAAACTGGCCCGTACCTGCTCTATACAGCAGCCCGAATTGCCTCAATTGCGCGAAAGCTCCCAGACACTAAAAAAGTAGCGCACAGCATATCTGCTACTGAGCGACCACTTGCACTCCGCCTGCTGGGATTTGCAGATGATGTCTGCCAGGCGTACGAACAGCGTGCTCCCCATGTGCTCTGTGAGTCTCTGTACCAGCTTGCCGCTACCTACAACCAGTTCTACCACCAGACCAATATTGTGAACGAGCAAGACATAAACCAGCAGGAAACCTGGCTGGCTCTATCAGATTTGGCCCACCGCCAATTCGTGCTTGGCCTCAACTTGCTTGCTATCCCAAGCGTTGAGCGTCTCTAACTAGGGGAGCGAGAATTCATGGACTGTGGACTCATTGAGTACCCACAGTTTTTTGTCTTTTTGATTGATATCAACCGCCCGCACGTCGGTAAAATTGCTTGGGAAGGCGTACTGCCGAACAAAGGCTCCGCTCTTTGTAAACTCGAGCACCTTAGCAGTGGACGTGCTGCCGGCAGTATCTCCTGCATCAAGAATGTAGATGCTGTTGATACTCTCACGCGTAATGATCTGCTTTGGGCGGGTGAGCTTTTGAGACAGGGTAGGCACGTTGGTGAGAGCAAAATCTTCTACCAGTCGGCCAGAGAGAAACTTCAACACTTTTCCATCGGCCTTTAACAGGTATACAGAGCCGTCGATTGCAACAGACACACTGTTCATAGAGCCAACAGCATCAGGCTCGCTGATCATGGCTGTCCCTTTGCTGTAGCGAGTTCCGGTATTCCGGTAGCGCCAAACCTGGCCGTTCTTTCCACTCAGAATATAGATGTTTCCGGCATAGGTGGTGAGACCATCACCAAAGGCGAAGGTGCCTTCTTCTGGAGCAATGCTCGATAGGGTGGTGGTGTTACCAATCTGGACAACACGGTAGATTTTACTCTCCTTGGTAAGGAGGTACCCGGCAGTGTCGGCCTCTTCGGTGCTCGCAACAGCGACGACTGGGTCTTGTGTGCTAGGTAGCGTTACCGTTGCCTGAACTTGTTTAGCGTCGCCTTTGCCGGTGCGCACAATGCTAGTTTTGAGAGATTCAAAGCCGTAGAAGTACGGAAGCCCAGTGAAGAAGGTGCTAACTGGCGACGCAAACGAGTGGCTAGAAGCAGCTTCTGCAAGGCGAGTTGTCTTGGTGACCACATCTGCTTCGATAGTAATGCTTTCCCACAGAGCAGCCCGGCTCTCTTCATCTGCGGCGCTGAGCCCAGCTAGGCTACGCAATTTTTTGTATGCGGTGTCGATATCTCGGCTTGCCTCAACATACTGTTCCAGGCTTACCGCGGTTGTAATCTTCTTTTGGAGATCACGCACTTCATTAAGGGTGGCGGTAACCTCAGACTTGCTGGTGACCGCTGTGTCGGTTGGGTTGTTGCGCTGAGCGAATACTCCCCACACGGTAATGACAATCAGAAGTGCTGCTAGGCCAAGTGCAGCTTTCTTCTTGTTGCCTGGTACTTGCAACCACATCAAAAACTTATGGAGCCCGGTAAGAATGTAGTAGGGGAGTTTTTTGAGCAAGAAGAACTTCATCTTCTCGAGTGGCGTTCGATTTACCTGAGCTTTTGGTTGCGCCGGCGCTTCGGTATGAATAACGGTGCCAATTTCTGCTTCAACAAACTCATCTTCATGCTGGGTTGGAACTTCTTCTGCAGGAGGGAGTTCGAGCTCGGCCTCGGCTTGTTTGCGGAGTTTTTCGCGCTCTTTCTTGGGTGGAATGTGTTCAATTACCGGCTTACCGATTCCAACTACAACTGGCTCTGGTGGGGCAATTTTGTTCATGCCCTTTTGAATGGCTGAGCCAACGGCAGGCATGAGCTTGTCCTTGGTGAGGGCTCCAGTGTGCTTGGCCACCTTTATACTGGCTTCACCAGCCTTTTTTGCCACGGTTCCCGTAACGCTGGCGAGGTCGGTAAAGCCACCCTTTAAGAACCGAGCGGTGGGTGAGAGCTTGCGATGGAGGCGTTTGAACGGGCTCTCGAGCTGCTCTTCGAGGGAAATCTCCATAGGCTCGATTGTGCCGAGCTGGTCTGGTTCGAGAATGCGGATTAAGCAAGCTGCAACCTTTGGGTTCTTTTCGGCGCGTAGTTCTTTAGCGATCGCTTGGCCCGAGGCATAGGGTGTACCGGCGTTCATGATTCGACGTAGGGCATCGAGGGAGATCTCTCCGTAGAGCTCGGAGTTAGCAAAGAGGATCTGATCGCCAGCCTTGATGGTTCCAGATGCGAGGTTGGAGAAGGTTTTGAGTGGGTGTGGATCGCCCTCTCCACTGAGGTCGTCGGTAATCTGTCGAATGCGGTTATTCTGCAAGAGGTAGGCTGGGCAAGAACCGGTTTGTGAGAAGTGGAGCTCGTGGTGGCCGAGAAGTACGATAAGTCCGCTTAGGTTGCCAATCCAGTCAGTTTCGCCCGCTTCGGATACAGAATTGAGCTGGTTGTTTACTGCCTTTAGAAGATCCTCAAACTGCGCGTCGAGATCGTGCTTGATGTGAATCTTTTCAAATTCTTGTGTCAGTAGTTCCTGAACGCTCGGTAGCAGGTGAGAAGAAGGGAGCCATGGCCGGGCAACTTCGAACACGTACGCCAACATAACCTGCTGGCTAAGGGGTAGGGTAGGATCGGAACAGAGAATACCAGACGCCAAAAATCGGTCTGGCAATTTTTCGGGGGCAACAAGGGCGCAGGCTTGAGCCGCAACGGCTGAACTCATATCTTTGAGTATAGCACTGCTCCAGAGTAAGGCGAAGGGGGTAGGCTTTTTGATTTTGAAAACAGGCCCCCTCAATAGTTAACTTGGGGCGGACGGTAAGAAAAAGAAGCAATCCTATAGTGCTCTTTTAGCAAACGACTGAATCGGTGATGCATCGAGTCGCAACGGATTGATCGAAGGGAATATACAGGATATGGTATGGAGGACTTGCCAGTCCGTATGTGGTCATCCTTTTTCAAAACGGGATCCTTACATCTGCTTACTCTGCGGAGTAGGCGTGCGGGAACCCACGTGGCCACAAAGGCCGCATACGTTCCTCGGCAAGTCGTTTTTTAATACCGAAACTCGGGGAAGGTACCTGCTTCGCAGGTACCTTCCCTCGCTCGCGTCAAAAAAGAATGCTAGCATTCTTTTGTCCGCTCACTGCGGGGAGTAGCATAGTGGCCTAATGCGCAAGGCTGGGGGTCTTGAGACCGCGGGTTCAAATCCCGCCTCCCCGACCAAACTAAAAAGAGCTCATTGAGCTCTTTTTAGTTTGTCTTGTGCGCTAGAGGATTTGAACCGTAGGCGATGGAAAGCGCTGTTCGTAGTTAGTTTGCCTGTGCAATAACCTGTAACCATTTGCCTTCTACATCTTCCGAGTGCAGCAGTGTATACCCGGCGGCAGTTACTAACTCTTCTAGCTGAGTAAGTTGATAGTAGTGGAAGTCACGTTCAAAGCTACGTCCTCGAGCGCTTCGTTCGCTGCCTTCGCCCTTGAGAACACTCATGAAAATAATCTTCTGTCCCTGAAGTTGATTTGCAGCATCTGTAAGGAATTTGGCCGTTTCTTCTGGTGAGAAATGCACAAATACTGCGTTGGCATATACGGCGTCATATCCGGCAGGTACCTGGTTACGTTTCGCGTCAAAGAGTTGAGCGTCGTATGCTTTTGTAACCAATCGTTCTAAAAAGGGCTTGGCAATATCTGTTGGTGTAACATTATAACCAGCAAGATGGAGTGCGTCCGTATCTAACCCGCCACCGGCTCCAATCTCGAATATCCTACTTTTCTTTTGAAGGAAGCGCAAAAGCATTGTTACTCGCTGCTCTGGCGTCCTTCCACCGATTTCCCCGTCAGCATTACTTTCAAGATACTCTGATGCATGAGCTTCATATTGAGCAGTGTTGAAGTCGCGTTCGATTCGGGAGTTTGGCATGTGTACAGCGTAGCAGTTTTTGCATACTATTCGAGTAACCAAACTAAGAAAAACTATGACTGATTTACGCTACATGCAGCCT
>CALBLZ010000126.1 GCA_937895715.1 uncultured Candidatus Berkelbacteria bacterium | reverse complement strand
AAGGAATGGCTATGGCGGCGAATAAACACAAAGGTATCCGAGCTGCGTTAGTCTGGAACAACGAGGAGGCTGAGCTTGCGCGAAGCAAAAATGATGCAAATGTAATTGTGCTACCGGCCGAATCTCTCACTGAAGAGCAAGCGCAACGCTGCTTACACACCTTTCTCTCAACAGACTTTAGCGGAGCTGAGCGTCACCAGCGCCGAATAGCTGCAATTGCTGAGCTCGATAAGCACCGATCATGAAACGTGAAGTCTACCCGGTTATTCTTGCTCACACGCTTGAGGAATACGTTCAGCGACTCGAACTTGTAGAACAGAGCTCAGCGGACTGGGTGCAGGTTGATATTATGGACGGTCAGTTTGTGCCGAACATTACCGTGATGCCGAATGAGTTCATGAGCATTCGCACCAAGCTTAAGGTCGAAGCGCACCTAATGACCCATCGTCCCGAGCGATACTTTTCTGACCTCACTGTTGCGAACGTTTCTCGCGTGCTTATTCACGTCGAGAGTGCCGAGACTGCAGACGACTTGCGGACTATCCTCAAACAGGCAGCTGACTACTTTAACGAAGTGGGAATAGTAATTAACCCATTCAGTCCGATAGAGCAGTGGCACCTCGGGCTGCCGATTCACTGCATTCAGCTAATGGGAGTTGTACCCGGTCAGAGCGGACAACACATGCTCGACGGCACCGCTGATCGTATCCGAGAGCTTCGTGCAATGGGCTGGGGTGGTACAATAGGCATTGACGGTGGAGTTACCGAAGAAAACATTGCTAGTCTTATTGATGCAGGAGCTAACCGTTTTGTGGTTGCTTCGCATGTATTCGCCAACAATGCGGTAAAGCAAAATCTGCAACACTTTAACCAGCTTGTAACAGGAGGAGCACTATGAGTAAGGTACGTATTGGTATCAATGGATTCGGGCGCATTGGGCGCAACGCATTTAAGATCGCCGCTACACATGCAGATCTTTGTGAGATTGTCGGAATCAACGACCTCACCGACAACAAAACACTTGCACACCTGCTAAAGCATGACACCGCCTACGGTGCCTACCAGCACGATGTCCAGTTCGACGACAACTCGATTACGGTAGATGGTCGTCGCATTAACGTGTACGCCGAGAAAGACCCAGCAGCGATTCCTTGGAAAGATCTTGGTGTAGACGTTGTGCTTGAGTGTACTGGTCGCTTCCTCGACAAGGCCACTGCTGGTGCTCACATTACTGCTGGCGCTCGTAAAGTGCTAATTTCAGCACCGTCTAAGGGTGATGATCCAGCTCCAACCTACGTTCTTGGTGTGAATCCGTCAGATGGCTCTGAGCCAATCATCAACAACGCGTCGTGTACCACCAACTGCATTACCCCAATCATGGCGGTACTAGAGCGTGAGTTTGGTATTGAGATGGCAATGATGAGCACCGTTCACTCGTTTACTCAAGATCAGATGCTGCAAGATGGTCCGCACAAGGATCCTCGCCGCGCACGTGCTGCGTCACAGAACATTGTGCCTACCAGCACTGGTGCTGCACTTGCTACAACAGAGAGTATTCCAGGTCTTAAGGGCAAGTTTGATGGTACTTCATTCCGTGTTCCTACCCTCGTAGTTTCACTTTCCGATATTACTGCCGTTCTAAAGCGTGAGGTTAGCGTAGAAGATCTTAACGGTGCCTTTACCCGCGCTTCAGAGGGTGACCTCAAGGGTATTATGGCCGTTACCAACGAAGAGCTCGTTTCTAGCGACTTCAAGGGTGATCCACACTCCTGCATTATTGATCTTCCACAGACCATGGTTGTTGCTGGGCGCATGGTGAAGGTTGTAGCTTGGTACGACAACGAGTGGGGCTACAGCAACCGTCTGGTTGAGCAGGCAATCCGTCACGGTCAAAACTAAGTAAATTTTGGAGGGGCATGCTCGCACGGAGTGAGCTAATCGAGAAAGCTCGGCGTATCCGCGAGCACATCATCCGCATGCTCCTGGCCTCTGGGTCAGGGCATGCGGCTGGACCACTGGGTATGGCAGATATCTACGCCGTACTCTATTTTGATGTGCTCAAGCACAATCCCAAGCAGCCAGACTGGGCTGAGCGAGACCGCTTGGTGCTCTCATGCGGCCACACGGCACCCGTGCGCTACGCCGCAATGGCAGAAGCGGGGTACTTTCCTGTTGAAGAGCTCGCAAGCCTACGCCAGCTTCATAGTAGGTTGCAAGGCCATCCAAGTCGTCTCGATATGCCGGGCTTGGAAACTTCGTCAGGCCCGCTGGGGCAGGGTTTATCGCAGGCTATTGGAATGGCTCTCGCCGCTGAGCGAGGTGAGGTATTGGGTCTACCAGGTGGGTGGCACACCTTCTGCATTACGAGTGATGGCGAACACCAGGAAGGCCAAACCTGGGAAGCTGTTCAGTTTGCTGGAGCGACTAAACTTTCTGGTCTAACGGTGATTATTGATCGAAATCGTATACAAATCAGTGGAGATACTGAGTCAGTTTTGCCTATGAACAACCTTGGCAACGCGTACCGGTCGTTT
>CALBLZ010000125.1 GCA_937895715.1 uncultured Candidatus Berkelbacteria bacterium | reverse complement strand
TAGCATTCGGAGTTTGTCAGGGTTTGGTAGGCGGTGAAGCCCCCTAGCCCAATCAGTAGCTCTACCTCTAACATACTTCAGAATCCGAGGCTGTTCCTAAAAACATTTCGGGGAGAACGAGCTATCTCTCAGTTTGATTGGCCTTTCACCCCTATCCACAGGTCATCCCAAGACTTTTCAACGTCAACGGGTTCGGTCCTCCAGTGTGTGTTACCACACCTTCAACCTGCCCATGGATAGATCACAAAGTTTCGCGTCTGCCCCAACTGACTAATCGCCCTATTTGGACTCGCTTTCGCTTCGGCTCCGTTAAATAAGAACTTAACCTCGCCAGTTAGGAGCAACTCGTAGGTTCATTATGCAAAAGGCACGCCGTCATCCGCGTATTGCTACGGGACTCCGACCGCTTGTAGGCACACGGTTTCAGGTACTATTTCACTCCCTTGTTCAGGGTGCTTTTCACCTTTCCCTTACGGTACTGGTTCACTATCGGTGTCTGAGGAGTATTTAGCCTTACCAGATGGTGCTGGTGGATTCGGGCAGGATTCCTCCGGTCCCGCCTTACTCAGGATACTGCTCGTCCTGATCAATTTGTACTTACAGGGCTATCACCTGCTATGGCCCCACTTTCCAGAGGGTT
This sequence comes from uncultured Candidatus Berkelbacteria bacterium, assembly GCA_937895715.1. Taxonomy (GTDB): domain Bacteria; phylum Patescibacteriota; class UBA1384; order CAILIB01; family CAILIB01; genus CALBLZ01. The sequence goes on along the minus strand of CALBLZ010000125.1, from coordinate 570 downwards.
CAGTTTGATGATCACTTCTAAATGCAGTCCTACAACCCCGAACCGGCACGCCGATTCGGTTTAGGCTCTTCCCTTTTCGCTCGCCACTACTCAGGGAATCATTGTTATTTTCTTTTCCTCCCGGTACTTAGATGTTTCAGTTCTCGGGGTTGGCTCTCTTTCGAGTAACATACCTTCAGTATGTTAGGTTGTCCCATTCGGAAATCTAAGGATATAACGCTTGTGTGCAGCTCCCCTTAGCTTATCGCAGCTTACCACGTCCTTCATCGCCTCTCAGACCCTAGGCATCCGCCATGTGCCCTTAGTTGCTTTAAAAAATTTGAAATTGTAGTGATGTTACCACCACTATTGATTTTGATACTCTTGATGAGATCGCTTTTCCCAATATGTCAAAGATCTTGATCATCCAATTACATTGCTGTAATTATAGCGGATGAAAAGAAGATGTTCAGATTATGAATCTGCAGCCTGAAGCCAACATCTTATGTAAAGAACTAAAGTGGAGGATATCGGAGTCGAACCGATGACCCCTAGCTTGCAAAGCTAGTGCTCTAGCCAGCTGAGCTAATC
>CALBLZ010000124.1 GCA_937895715.1 uncultured Candidatus Berkelbacteria bacterium | reverse complement strand
GCATTGGGCTAGGGTCGTATGCAAAGAAAAGCATTGCCAAAGTTATTGCGGATAATCCTGAACTTTCAAAACGTGCTATTGGATTGGCTAAAGAAATTGGCGGCAGGGCTGCTAAGGGTGCGGTAGTCGGAGCCGGGGCGGAAGGGGTTACAGAAGGGCTGCAAGAACTTGTCTCTATCGCTGGGCTAAGGTGGGCAGAGAATGAGCCGTTGTTTGCTGACTTAACTCCTGATGATTGGGGAAGAATTAAAAACGCTGCGGCAGCCGGTGCGTTAGTGGGTGGAGTTGCGATGGGTGCTGGTGCTACGCTGGGTGGGCCACAGGTACAAGAGACTGCGCCTCTTGCTGAGATTTCACCTACGCAAACCAGTACTCCGCCTGTAACCCCTGCACTTAACGAAACCCAAGCCCAATCGCTTGAAGCTATGCGTAGCAGGATAGATGCAGCTTTGGCAGAAGCACAAGCTGTTGGGAATACGGCAGGGGTAGAAGAGTTGCAAGGGATAAAGGCGCGGCTTGATAGTGAGTTGGGTATGGAAACGCCGGGGCAAGTGGCTCCTGTGCAAGAGACTCCTGTTGAAACTCCTGTTGAAACTCCTCCCATTATTCAAACAGTACCTCCAACTCAAGAGGTTACGCCGCCAGTGCAGGAAACTCCACTGGATATTCCGCCGGTTACGCAGCAAGCGCCAGTTGTAAATCCTCAAGCACCTCCTGTAACAACTGCGCAGGGAATAACTGCTGGCTTCAATGCTTTAGGCGCTGGCATTGATACAGCTGCACGTATTAAGGCTCGTGATGATCTTTTAAATGGTACTCCACAAATATTCAAAAAACCAGCAGCTATTGCAGCTGCAAAAGCTAACGCTGCTTAAAATGTAGAGGATTTAGCTGACGGGTCAGCTAGGGTGATTGGTGTACTGGATCCAGATACTAATACTTGGGTAGGCAAACCACTTGCTACACAGCAAGCGCCTGTTGTACAGCAAACACCTCCTGTTACGCAGCTTCCAGTCACACCACGACCTGGTGAGACTGTGCAACTAAAACGTGGGGAAGAAGTTATACTTACTCCACAAGGACAACCTGAAACAAAAATCGTTCCTACTGAGGCGGAAAAAGCGAAGCTGCAACAGTTGTTGGGCGAGCGTCCAACTGCACCTGTTACTCAACCAGAGGTAATTCCAAATGCCGAAGAAGTGCAAACCCAAACCGAAGCCCCGGTAAGTCCTGAAAAACCTACTGCATCATTAATTGATATTGGGCCAGTCAAAAATGGTGCTATTAATATGGAGTTGCGCGCTGATTATAATCAGGGAAAATCAGACGAGGAACTTGCTAACGGCCCTTTATCAGAACTTAAACGGCTTGGTGGTATTACTCCAGCGCATGTAGCTAAAGTTAGAGCTGAGTTAGGGATGCCACCTAATCCAGGAGGCGATAATACTCGCTTCTCAATGCCACGTCGGCAACCTAACGCCGGCGAAGCCACAATGGAGGAATTTGAGGCCGTTCGTAAACAGTTTCAAGAGCGGCAGAAGCAAGAGACTCCATTCAAGAACTGGTTTGGTAAAGGGGTTCCTGGCGTAACGGCCGATTCCACAGGGACACCTATTACTTTATACCACGGCACTAACAACCCCACATTTAACCAGTGGGACTCTAGTCGTGCCGGCGAATCGAGCAGCCACCCAACCAGCGGCCTTGGCTTCTTTATGACTGCTGATAAGGGAGCGGCTGCCCGTTACGGCAACAACCTTATGGCACTGCACGCTAAGATTCAAAACCCCTACGAATTAACCGACGCAGACTTAACAAGTATCGAAACTAAAGAAGACGCAGCCAAGCTTCGTAAAAAGCTTATGGCTAAAGGCTACGACGGGGCGGTTGTAAAAGCGCCGGGGGCTAAGCCGTATGTTATTGCATTTGAAAGCAAACAGGTGAAGTTTGTTACAAATGAGAATCCTACGAATTCGGAGGACTTTAGGTACTCAATGCCAAAGGGAAAAGTATCTAACGATAAGGAGTATTTAGATGCTGTTAATAATGGGGACATGAAAAAGGCACAAGAGTTAGTAGACGTGGCGGCTAAGGCAGCGGGGTATAGTGATAAAGGATTTCATGGTACGTCGGAGAAATGGGTTACTTATGAGTTTGGGAACAGGGCAACGGACGCTAAAGATGAGGCAATTTACATTACAGACAGCAAAGAAGAAGCTACACTAGCTGGTAGCCCTGACAGTAAAAAAGCTATTGTAATGCGGCTGTTTATAAAGGCTGAAAACCCGCTTGTTATTGACGGTATGGGAACTGCGAAGGAACGCAGCTTTGGTAAAGCGGGGTATAAAAAAGCTATTGCAATGGCGAAGGCTAAAAAGCATGACTCTGTGGTGGTTAAAAATATTAAGGACTTTGGGGATACTCCGCAAACAACTACTATTTTGTTTGATCCCTCGCAAATCAAATCAGCTGATCCGGTGGTTTATGATGATAAGGGAGATGTTATCCCACTGTCGAAACGGTTTAATTCTAAAGAGTCGGACATTAGGTACTCGATACCAAGGGGTACTTTTTACTCCAGCCTCTCTCGTGCTGTTGCAGGGTTGTCTCAGAAAAAAGCTTCTGGAGCACAATGGGCTTCTATACTGAGTAATATGGTGAGTAAGGGGCAGGTTAAAA
>CALBLZ010000123.1 GCA_937895715.1 uncultured Candidatus Berkelbacteria bacterium | reverse complement strand
CTATTACGCACTCTTTAAATGAATGGCTGCTTCTAAGCCAACATCCTAGTTGTCATAGCAACTCAACATCCTTAGTCTGTTAACGTAGACTTGGGGGCCTTAAATGATGGTCTGGGTTGTTCCCCTTTTGGCAATGAAGCTTATCCCCCACTGCCTGACTCCTAGGAAACATATCTACGGAATTCGGAGTTTATCTGGGTTTGGTACCGTTGTGACAGCCCTAGCCCAATTAGTGCTCTACCTCCGTGATACTTTTACCTAAGGCTAGCCCTAAAGCTATTTCGAGGAGTACGAGCTATCACCGAGTTTGATTGGTCTTTCGCTCCTATTCTCAACTCATCCAAGCGGTTTTCAACCCACACTGGTTCGGACCTCCATATCGTATTACCGATACTTCATCCTGGTCAAGAATAGATCACTCGGTTTCGCGTCTACCGCATGATACTAACGCCCATTTCGGACTTGCTTTCGCTATGGTTACATCTCTTAAAGATTTAGCCTGCATCATACGAGTAACTCGTTGGATCATTAAACAAAAGGCACGCAGTTATCCCGGCAAGCCGGGACTACTACCGTTTGTAAGCATATCGTTTCAGGTACTATTTCACCCTCCTGTTAGGAGTACTTTTCACCTTTCCCTCACGGTACTTGTTCACTATCGGTCACTACATAGTATTTAGCCTTACCAGATGGTTCTGGCAGATTCCCGCAAAATCTCACGTGTTCCGCGGTACTCGGGATACTCACAAGAGTCTTAACACTTTCGCTTACAGGACTTTCACCCCCTATGGTTGACCTTTCCAAGCCATTCAGCTAATATTAAGTTTTGTAACTCTTTGACGTACTGCAAATCTGTCTGTGAGTCCCACAACACCTAAAGCGCAACGATTGCAGTCTTGACACGCTTAAAGGTTTAGGCTCTTTCCGTTTCGCTCGCCGCTACTCAGGAAATCACGGTTGTTTTATTTTCCAGCAGGTACTGAGATGTTTCACTTCCCTGCGTTTGCTTCTCATTGCCTATGAATTCAGCAATGGATAACTGAGCATTACCTCAGTTCGGTTGCCCGATTCGGAGATCCCCGGGTCTAAGATTGTTACCATCTCGCCGAGGCTTTTCGCAGGTAGCCGCGTCCTTCTTCGCCTTGTAGTGCCTAGGCATCCACGATATGCCCTTAGTAACTTAACCAAAAAATCTTATTGATTCAGATAGCACTAAGTATGCATCATATGAAACTTTTGAAAAAAACTTTCTTTATTACGATATTGTCAAAGAACTAGTAGTGGAGTTAAGCGGAATCGAACCGCTAACCTCCTGCTTGCAAAGCAGGCGCTCTACCAATTGAGCTATAACCCCAAATACTCTTCTATCTTAAATTTAGGAGTATTTGAAATTACATCCGTCTATAAACACTCCTGAATTGTGGGCCTAAGTGGAGTTGAACCACTGACCTCACGCTTATCAGGCGTGCGCTCTAACCAACTGAGCTATAG
>CALBLZ010000122.1 GCA_937895715.1 uncultured Candidatus Berkelbacteria bacterium | reverse complement strand
CGTCAGCTCGTGTCGTGAGATGTTGGGTTAAGTCCCGCAACGAGCGCAACCCTCGTCCTTAGTTGCCAGCACGTAATGGTGGGGACTCTAAGGAGACAACCCTGTTTTACAGGGGGGAAGGTGGGGATGACGTCAAGTCATCATGGCCCTTACGCCTAGGGCTGCAAACGTACTACAATGCCCGGTACAATGGGAAGCTAACTCGCGAGAGGGTGCAAATCCAGAAAAACCGGGCCCAGTTCAGATTGGAGTCTGCAACTCGACTCCATGAAGCCGGAATCGCTAGTAATGGCGCATCAGCTACGGCGCCGTGAATACGTTCCCGGGCCTTGTACACACCGCCCATCACTTCATGAAAGCCGCTTCTGCCCGAAGTGCCTGTGTCAACCGCAAGGAGACAGGGTCCTAAGGCAGGGGTGGTAATTGGGAAGAAGTTGTAACAAGGTAGCGGTAGGGGAACCTGCCGCTGGATCACCTCCTTTCTAAGGAGACGCCAAGACACAACCCGTTTCTTGGCACAGGTCGTCACTCTGACAAAATTAACTTTTTGTCAAATAGTGGAGAGAGGCTTGTTCACATCGCACAAAGTAGGTTTCAAGAACACCTAAAAAAGGTTCTTTGACAGTTTGATTTTCAATTTATTTGGGGCTGACAGCCACACCCACGTTCTTTAGGGCTCATAGCTCAGTTGGTTAGAGCATGCGCTTGATAAGCGCAGGGTCAGTGGTTCAAGTCCACTTGGGCCCAGTTTTTCTGGGGGTCTTAGCTCAGCTGGTAGAGCGTCTGGTTTGCATCCAGAAGGTCACCGGTTCGAGCCCGGTAGACTCCAAACCCAAATGAAAATCAAACTTCAACAGAAAACCCAAAAATTTCTGTTCTTTGACAGTGTAAGGATCTGCGTGAATGCTAAAATGTGCCGACGGCTTTCGAAAGAAAGCCACAGCGTGTTTTAGAACTAAAGAGCGGATCCCAAGTAGAGTCTTTTGATTTATAATGATAAGTCATAAATCAAATATTGAGGTTGGACCCTGTGTAAGGGCGGCCAACCTCATACAAACAAATGAAAGATTTTTATACAGGCATGTATAAAAAATTCTTTGTGAGTATTTGCATCAATTGATAGGTGAATGACGAAAGTCAGGCAGTTTATCAGATACAAATACTTTTAGAGCAGGTGAATGAAGCGCCTAGAATGCTTCTGTTGCGAAAGTGGCAGAAGATGGCGTTAACATGCACAAGCAGTTTGAAAAGATAGTTAAGAGCGCAAGGTGGATGCCTTGGCGATCAATGGCGATGAAGGACGTGGAAAACGACGATACGCCTCGGGGAGCTGTACTCAAGCTTCGATCCGGGGATTTCCGAATGCGGCAACGCACGTGAGGTTATACTCACGTATCATAATCTGAATTCATAGGATTATGAAGCTAACGGGTGGAGTTGAAACATCTTAGTACACCCAGGAAAAGAAAACGAAGTGATTCCCTGTGTAGCGGCGAGCGAAAGGGGAACAGGCTAAACCAAAGGGATTTATCCTTTTGGGGTTGCGGGACTGTAATGTGGGATTCATGAAGACTAGTTTAACGCTTTGGAAAAAGCGGCCAGAGAGGGTGATAGCCCCTTGAGCGAAAGTTGGATTGACCCTATCAGTATCCCAAGTAGCACCGGACACGTGAAATCTGGTGTGAATCTGTGCCGACCATGGCATAAGCCTAAATACATTGATCGACCGATAGTGAACTAGTACCGCGAGGGAAAGGCGAAAAGAACCCCTGTTAGGGGAGTGAAATAGACCTGAAACCCTGCGCTCACAATCAGTTGAAGCCCCCTTGTGGGGTGACAGCGTACCTTTGGTATAATGGGCCTAGGAGTTATTGTCGTCGGCAAGCTTAAGCCACTACGTGGCGGAGGCGCAGCGAAAGCGAGTCTGAATAGGGCGTTAAGTCTGCGGCAATTAGACGCGAAGCGTGTGTGATCTAACCATGACCAGGATGAAGCTGGGGTAAAACCCTGTGGAGGTCCGAACCGGTGGCTCTTATCAACGCCTCGGATGAGTTGTGGTTAGGAATGAAAGGTTAATCAAACTGCGTGATAGCTCGTTCTCTTCGAAATATATTGACGTATAGCGTCGGAAGCTGATCGTTGGAGGTAGAGCACTGAAAAGGTTAGGGCCCACACCCGGGTACCGACCCTTACCAAACTCCGAATACCAGCGAATGAATTCCGGCAGTCGGACTGTGGGGGATAACCTTCATAGTCGAGATGGAAACAACCAGTACCACCGATTAAGGTCCCAAAACATAACTCAGTGGAAAAAGGATGTGAAGTTGCATAGACAATGGGGATGTTGGCTTAGAGGCAGCCATCATTTAAACAGTGCGTAACAGCTGACCCATCGAGCGATTTCGCGCCGAATATGATCGGGACTTAAGTTATGTACCGAAGTCGTGGCTTGTATCGCAAGATACAGGGGTAGGAGAGCGTTCTAGCGAAGACGAAGCAGAAGGGTAACCGACTGTGGATTTTCTAGAAGTGATTATCTAGGCATGAGTAACGATAAATGGGGTTAAACTCCCCATCGCCGAAAGGACAAGGTTTCCAGGGTCAAGGTCGTCTTCCCTGGGTTAGTCTGGAACTAAGACGAGGCCGGAAGGAGTAGTCGATGTCCAAGCGGTTAATATTCCGCTACTGCTCGTAAAGCGTTATCAATTAAGGAATGACGCAGGAAGTGATGTGCGCGTGGTGTTGAACATCCACGTCTAAGCTGTTAGGCTGTTTTCCAGGTAAATCCGGAAAGCGCAAGGCCGAGCAGTGGGGGACCCCGAGATACGTCGAGGGGGAAGGCACTAAGCTCAACTGCCGAGAAAAGTTCCGTAATGAGTTTTACAACTACCAGTACCAAAACCGACACAGGTGTCCGGGATGAATATTCTAAGGCGCGCGAGTAAAAGCTCTCCAAGGAACTCGACATAATAGCCCCGTAAGTTCGCAAGAAGGGGTGCCCTCGCAAGAGGGTCTCAGTAAATTAGCAGGAACGACTGTTTACCAAAAACACAGCTCTGTGCGAAGTCGTAAGACGAAGTATACAGAGTGACATGTGACCAATGCGGAAAGGTGAAAACCCGTTGTGAAAGCTTCGGGACTAAGCCCCCGTGAATGTCGGCGATAACTATAATCGTCCTAAGGTAGCGAAATTCCTTGTCAGGTAAGTTCTGACGCGCACGAAACATGTAACGAGTTCTGCATTGTCTCAGAGAGTTGCTCGGTGAAATTGTAGTAGCGGTAAAGATGCCGCTTGCCTGCAGTAGGACGGAAAGACCCTATGCACCTTTACTGTAAGCTGATATTGATATTTTATTTTCGTTGCGTAGAATAGGTGGGAGGCTTCGAAGCGCGGTTCCAGGATCGCGCAGAGCCACAACGTGAAATACCACTCTTCGTCGATGAGATATCTAACCACATGCCATTATCTGGCTGTGAGACAGTGTTAGCGGGTCAGTTTGACTGGGGCGGTCCCCTCCCAAAAAGTAACGGAGGGTCGCGAAGGTTTCCTCAGCCTGGTTGGCAATCAGGCCTTAGAGTGTATGGATATAAGGAAGCTTTACTGTGAGACTTACAAGTCGAGCAGTTACGAAAGTAGGCCCAAGTGATCCGGTGGATGAATATGGAATCACCATCGCTTAAAGGATAAAAGGTACGCTAGGGATAACAGGCTGATCGCGCCCAAGCGTTCACAGCGACGGCGCGGTTTGGCACCTCGATGTCGGCTCATCACATCCTGGGGGTGGAGAAGCTCCCAAGGGTCCGGCTGTTCGCCGGTTAAAGTGGTACGCGAGCTGGGTTCAGACCGTCGTGAGACAGGTCGGTCCTCTATCCTCTGTGGGCGTTTGAGAATTGAAGGGTTCATTCCTTAGTACGAGAGGACCGGGAATGACATGCCTCTGGTGTTTCGGTTATCGCGTCAGCGGTAGCGCCGAGTAGCTAAGCATGGAAATGAGAAGCGCTGAAAGCATCTAAGCGCCAAACATCTCCTAAGATAAGTTCTCATTGAGAATCGTCGTAGACTACGACGTTGATAGGCTGGAAATGTACGTGTGGCAACACATTGAGTTAACCAGTACTAATGATTCGAAAATCTTTAAACTGTTTGTTGTATGTTCGCCAAAGTGGTAAAACACTTTGCTAGGCGTTTCATTCAACTGCTTTAAGATTTAACGCAGCTCAAGTAAGAATTAGAAAAACGATAAGATATAAATTAAAAGACTCTATTACACTATCACTTTCCCTGTGAAGTCGCAGCTTGGCAATAGGCTGCGATGGAGGAAGTCACTCTGGTGACCATAGGAGAGGGGGAAACACACGTTCCCATCCCGAACACGCTCGTTAAGCCCCTCCCCGCCAATGGTAGCTGGGTATTCTTACCCCGTGAGAGTAGGTTATTGCCAGTTCCTAGACCGTCTAAGCCTAAAGCTTAGACGGTCTCTTTTTTTGTACCGGTCGGACAAAGCCTCTGACGGAGCTCTTGTTTTAGAGTGCCGCAGGTGGGTGCTGCAAATGCTTGGTTTGCAAATTGAATAGCTGTGCATACCTGCTATTTAGCTTCATTAGCTCTTCGTGGGTTCCGCTCTCTTTGATGCCTCCGTCTTCCATCACGATGATGCGTTGAGCATTGCG
>CALBLZ010000121.1 GCA_937895715.1 uncultured Candidatus Berkelbacteria bacterium | reverse complement strand
GGTGAGAGATTGGTTACTTACAGTATACGATAGGGAACTCTCTAGCCACAAATTCGCTATCCTATAGTGGAACACTCGTAATACCTCGATATGACCTATGCAGACGCCTTTGCCGACATGATGTCCGATGGTACAAACAGCCTTTGGAAGCATATTAGCGCTATGCCGGCTGATAAGATTTCCTGGAAGCCTGAAGGGGCTCGTTCTGCCCGTGAACTACTTGAGGAGCTCGTGAATACTACAAACTACGTTACCGCCGTTATCGACACTCGCCAGGCTGAGGCGGGAGACTGGAAGGATCTGGCTGCAGAAGATCTGGCTGGGCTAGAAAAACTCTACCGCACCGAGGCAGATGCGTTATGCAAGGCGGTTGCTACTATTAGTGACGAAGACTTTGCTGTGCGGTATGACCTGCCCTGGGGCAACCTTTCGCTCTTTCAGGTTTGCAACTATGCCTACTGGAATCTGATGTACCACCTTGGCCAGATTGCCTACATTCAGACTATGTACGGCGATAAAGAGATGTACTAGGGTATGTAGTGTATGAAGTCTCATCCTCGCGCCAAGCAGCTGTCACCTAAACAGACGCTCTTAAAGCTGCGGGGGAGAGGGATAGCCTGGGCTTACAAACACCTGGCAAAGCCTCACTTTTTTGCCCGTGATCCAGAAGATGTGCACGATCGGATGACTAACGCAGGCTCACGGCTTGGTGGAACTGCGATAACACGTGGCCTCACAAAACTAGCTTTTTTGTACAAGAATGCTGCCCTGGAGCAAGAGTTGCTTGGTATTCATTTTCCGAACCCAATTGGGCTCGCGGCTGGGTTTGATAAGAATGCGCACTTAGTCGACATTATGCCGAGTGTTGGGTTTGGCTGGATGGAAGTTGGCTCAATCACTGCTCGTCCCTGTGCCGGTAACCCAAAACCCCGACTGCAGAGGCTGCCGAGTATTGAGGCCCTCGTTGTGTATTACGGCCTCATGAATGATGGGTGTGATCGTATTAAGGAGCGCTTGCAGGCTAAACGCTTACGGATTCCTGTAGGCACCAGCATTGCCCCGACAAACGATGAGCAGACCATGGACTACCGCAAGGCAATTGAGGATTACGCGTACTCATACCGCGAGCTTGCTGAGATTGGTTCCTACACAACGCTTAACCTTAGCTGCCCGAATACCTGCAACGATCAACCCTTCATCGATCCAGTTCGATTGGGGGAGCTGTTGCGTGCAATCACTGCTATCACAACAAGCAAGCCAATTTTTCTTAAGCTCTCACCTGATTTAACAGATGCTCAACTCGATGCCATCCTAGAGGTGGCAAAAAAACATGGTGTGGCAGGGATAATTTGTACGAATCTTTCCAAAAAACGCACGAGCCCGTTACTTGAGGGTTTGGATGTGCCTGAGCATGGGGGGCTTAGTGGCAAAGTTGTCGCCGAGAAGTCCGACGCCATGATTTCCCATATCGCAACCCGTTGGCCAGGTGACTTTATCATCGTTGGGTGCGGCGGCGTTTACTCTGCTGAGGATGCGTACCGCAAGATTAAGCTCGGAGCATCCCTTATTCAGATGGTCACGGGTATGATTTATCAGGGGCCGCAGGTGATTGGCCAGATTAATCAGGGACTTGTTGAGTTACTACATCGCGATGGGTATCACTCACTGCACCAGGCGGTGGGTGTAGATGTATCCAAACAAACAACGTAACAGAAGAACATGAATACCTCTGCTCGGATTGCCCTCTTTTCAGTACTCGCGCTTCTGGGAATAGCTACGGCTCTTCTCTCGTATATTTTCATGTATGGGGCAACTCTTCCCGCGTCTATGGGAGAAGTTGCGATAGTGCGTACCGGTGGTGAAACACTCGGGTCGAATATATCATCAGCGACTCCTCCTGAGATGTTTGCCAGCCAGTACTTTGATTTTAAGGTTGAGAAAGTTGCACTATCCTCTGCGAAAACCACTACAGGGCAGTTCACACTTACGAAGCCAAATGGCGAAATTGTCGAGTTATTCCAAGCCCAGATTAGTCGAGGGTACCGAATTCGTGAGTGGATATCGGGGGACCAAGGCGGGGTGAGCGTAGACGGCAAGTATTTAGATGCTCCCGGAACCTATACAATTAGCGGCAAAGCGGATATGTACGCTATACCCGATAAGAGTTTTGAAGTAGTTCGAGGCCCAGTAGCCAGAAAATTTGAGGAGTTGTTCATAAGTAGCCTAGGTGACGTGGCAATAGTCACACGTGCTGTTGGCAGCAGCTTCAGTGCGTTATCTGACACCTATCAGAGCTACCGGGCGGGGTACGGGACTAGCGATCAAAAACAAAGCTGGAGTGGTGATCTTGAACTTGAGATCACACAGGGGAAAGGGGTGGGCAAACTCATGCTAGATACCGTCGAGCGGGAAAACTTTGCAGCTGTGGGGACGTATAAAAAAGTGGGGAATGTGTACGTGAGTACGTCAAACATTGAAGAGAACTACCTGTGGGTTAGTGGTGAGACTTGGCTGGATTTGCGCCTGAGCCTGTTCGATGCGAGTGAAGGGAAACGCTCCCAATACGTTGCAGTTAAGGATGCCTACCTTAAAAAGTTTCCACCGGACGCGCAGTAGCCGGTTTGGGCTACTGCCCTAGAATCTCGTTAAATCGCGCACAAGAAAAGTCGGGGAAGAGCGGAGTTAGGTCGCCCTCAATATCTGCCAAGAACTCAGTATCGCGCTGGGTGAGCTGCACGCTGCAGTAATAGCCCCAGTTAAAGTAGCCACGGGTGAGTTTTAGTAGTTCTAAAAGTTGCGGAAAGGTGAGGTGGGGTTCAATTGTGTGACCATCGTAGTCGAGCTGCTTAAGAAGAACACCGCCATCGGGGGTGGTAATGAGACTGATGCTGTTCTCTGGATTCATTTCGTCACAAACGAGCAAGCCGTTTTCGGCTAAAAGATTTTCGATGCTGCGAAATTGAATGCTACCCCACTGTCGTGCTCGTAGTCTTCCTTTCCAGTGAATACGACACCCATTGTGCTGCCGGTAGAAGTTGATAACCGATTCATCAACCGGGAATACGGCAGTTAGTTGGGCTATCTCCTCCTCAGTCGCTCCTGGGTTTAATATTTCAGCATCTACGGTTACCCCGTCTACTGTGTGAAGCTCGCCTACTATCTCAGTGATTGTGCTCATCGTGAAAGTTGGCGCACCTCTACGCTTGTGCGCTACGATTCTGATCTCGATCCTGTAGCCACATGAAGATGTAGAAAACAGCTAGCTCGCCAATAATTATGTACGTGGTGTAGGCACAGCCGTCGACTTCTCGGTACCAGGTGTGGAGGTACTCGTGGAGTGCGATAGTGCCAATAGCGGCGAGCGCAGGCCAAACTGCCTCGAGTGGGATACGGTTTGCCCTTCCGATTATGCGGTACACAACAAGGAGTACTGCGAACAGTAATGGGAGTAGCCACCACCAGAAACAGTCCATCAGGTCTTGCGAAGCAGAAGCTCCGAGTACCTCGCTGGTGTCTACAGGCTGGTTCTGAGTTATCGGAGGTTCATTTGCAAGGGCTGTCGGTGAGCTTGCTGGAGTAGGCTGCGCGCCTCCCGGGGCGAGGAGAGAGAGTGGCTGGCCGTCAAATTGGAGAATAGGAGCAGGTGATAGAGGTTGTCCGCCATCACCAGGTCCTGTCACCCCGCCGTTGGTTGCTCCGGGGGCTTGTGTAGGGAGAAGCTCAAGCTGACTACCAATCACGAGTGAGAATCCACTCGAGACCAAGTTTTGGAACTCATTTCCTGCTGTAGCTGGTAGCGAAATAGTAATTCCCAGTGTTACGCTTTGACCCGGCGAGAGTAGTGGAAGAATCTCGATGCCGGTACTCTGTGTGCCAGAAAGGCTGGCGAGTGAGCGTGTCCAGATTGGCGAACCGTTAATATCAGGTCGCACTACGAGGGCGGTACTTAGTAGATCCACAAAGCTAGTCGCTCCAATAGCGATATTTTGTGGACTACTGGATATGTTCTCGATGCTAAACTCTTTCCGATTACTATCACCTGGTTTGATGTTTCCGAATGTAAGCACATCGGGGCCACTATATGTGATACGAAGCCCACCTGTTTCAAATGTAGCTGCTCGAATGCTCTGAATTGGCCCAAAGGCGGCAAGTGCGACAATGCCCAGGAGGGCCGGAAGGCTGGCCAAGCGAGGAATGCGTAATCTCATGAGAGGGGTTGCTTACTTGTACGCGCAGCCTTTTTCTTTACTGCGCTTGGCTTTTTCTTTGAGGGTTGGGCCTTCTTAGGCGACTTGGGTTGGGCTTTCTTGGGAGCAGTCGCAGGAGCAGAGGGTGTGTGCGTTTGGGTCGCCACCTCGACAACCTCACTCGGCTGTGACTCTGGTGTTGGCTCAGGTGTTGGCTCAGGCTCTGTAGAAGCGGCCTTGCGCGCCTTTCGCTCGGCATACAGTCGGGCAGCTTCACGCCGAATCTTTTTTGCTTCTTCGCTAATGATTAGGGTTGATGGGATGATTACGAAAAGAATGAGCCCAATTGGATTACGCAGGAACTCGAGCACATAGCCTAAGAATGGGATCGTTGCCCTTGTTTTACCTAGGATATTCCCAGAAGTCACGGGAAGAATATCGGCTGCATTATTCGCATCCCCCATGGTTTGAAAGATGTCGGTGCCGTTAACCTGCTGTTTTTTGATAATGCGGTGAGTAATTGTCCCAGTGCTCTTGGGGTCTGTGCTTGCCTGACGGAACGTGATGACGTCGCCGATGTCATAGCTCTTGGCTGGCTGAATGATAACTACGCTACCCGTGCGAATTGCAGGCTCCATAGAGCCAGAAAGTACCGACAGAATGCGCCACGCACCTGGGATTGGGAGAACTGACACTAATACAAACCCACCAAGTAAGAATAGAAGGACAAAGCCGACGGTACTAGCGATAGTGCGATGGTTTTTCATGGTAAGAGCTTAGGTAGTCGCCCGAGACTCCTCAGGCGACCGATAAGCCACTACTATGGCCAGATTGAGTATGCAGTACCAGCACCTTGCTGAGCGGTGAAGTTCATGTCAAAGGTAACTGACTTGTTCTGCCAAGCGTTATCCATATCTGTTGGAACAGTGAAATCAAGCACGTACTGAATGCTCTCACCTGGGGCAAGAACGGTTGGGATGGTGCCTGACTGCCATTCTGGAGTGGTGAATACGTCGTCAGCAGTGGTGTACCAGTTTACTGGCTGACCAGCAGTTGTGTTCCAGCCTGGAGTGAAGTAAGCGTTGCCACCTGGGTTGGTATTCCAACCTATAACAGAAACGCGAACCTGGTCGAGAAGGCCAGTATCACCAGTTGCATTGGCGGTCTGCAAAGTCATACCTGCAATGTCGAGGGTTCCGTCGTTGGTAAGCATTACCCATTTGCGAACGGTGTCACCTGGCTTCAGGTTAGAAAAATTGAGGTTCGTAGTAGTACCATCGGTCAAACTCATGCTGAGTTCGCCGGTTGAGAAAGTTCCGCTGAGAGCTACAGTGCTGGTGAACAAGGCACGGGTGGTGCCAGTTGCAAGCATGGCTACTGCAGCAATCATCAAAGCGCTGCGAAGAATTGTTTTCATATGTCTTGATTATGTAGTGGTATGGATAAAGTGGGGCAGCACCTCGACCTGGTACTACAAGTAATCCTCGCGTAGAGGACAATACAATTTTTAGTCTGACTGTAGTGCATTGCGGCGTCAACAACACACGAAATTGTAAAGGTGTAGGAGCGGCAGCTCTAGTAGTGAGTGACCAGAGCGCCTGTTCCTGCGTCTTAAATTGAGGTTGGAAAATAGGCCAGATCTTGGTAAGATGTGCATACTTAGTAGTTAAACAGCATTATGAACTGCCCAACCTGCAATGTCCCTCTGGTGATGACTGACCGTTCTGGTGTAGAGATTGACTACTGCCCAACCTGCCGCGGTGTGTGGCTTGATCGGGGCGAGCTCGATAAGCTCATCGAGCGCTCTGAGCAGAGTGCTCCTGCGCGCACGCAGCAACCTGCACAGTCCGCGCCGGCTACCAGAGAATCGTATGATCGAGACGAATACCAGGCTAAGCCTCACCACAAAAAGCGACGTGAATCGTTCCTTGGAGACCTCTTTGATTTCTAGATTCTTCCTTTCTCAACCATCAGATATAACAGTCACATTTTATGGTTGAATGGGTTACCTCACTTATTACGTCGCTCGGTTATGGTGGGGTTTTTCTATTGATGTTCATTGAGACCATCTTTCCACCGATTCCTTCAGAAATTGTGATGTCATTTGCCGGCTTTGCGGCGTCACAGGGGGCGCTCGGCTTGTGGCAGGTAATCGTTTGGGCAACGGCGGGTTCGTTGCTTGGTTCAGTTAGTCTGTACAGCCTCGGAAAGTTGCTAAAAGAACATCACGTTGAAGCATTCGTCCAAAAGCGAGGAAAGTATATTGGTGTAAATTCGCGCCAGTTACATACTACACAGCGCTGGTTTGACCGGCATGGGTACCTGGCAGTCCTGCTCTGTCGGCTATTGCCAGGAATTCGTTCGCTCATCTCTATTCCTGCCGGGATGCGCAAGCTGCGGCCGGTTCCCTTCCTAATATACTCAGCCATCGGAACGGGCGTCTGGAACACCTTGCTGGGCGTTGGTGGGTACATACTTGGCGAAGAGTACCAGCGCGTTGAAGAGCACCTTGAGCCAATTGGCTTAATTCTTTTGATTGTAATTGCGGCCGGCTTGACGTACCTGCTAGTACGCCGATTAAGAGCGGGTACAACACCTGAGGAGGAGCTGCAATCTTAATGCAACCGGGCGCTGAACCGGTGCGTAATATAAAACGAAATAAAGGCCAGAAGCGTTAGTCCAGCAATAGTAATTGCTTGAGTTCGCTCGGCATTAGCACGGGCTATAGCCTCTTCAACAGGAAGGTGCGTTGCTCCTGACTGACTCGTGATGGCAGTTTCAGTAAATGGAATTAATTCATCGCCTTGTTGGTCAGCCAAACCGCTGTCAACGGGGGTTGCACTAGCTTGTGCATCAGGAGAAGGGACTGCGGAGGTGTTGCTAGAGGAGGTTCCGGCTGACTGTCCTGAAGAGCTGCTACTTGATCCTGTTACTGAAGAACCAGGCACTAGGCTTGACGACCCAGTAGTTGGAGTAGTGGTTGTAGCAGTAGCACTCGACTGAGGGGCTGGGGTGCTGGCGGGGGC
>CALBLZ010000120.1 GCA_937895715.1 uncultured Candidatus Berkelbacteria bacterium | reverse complement strand
AGAAGTCTCAGGAATAGCATACTGGGTATATGCAAGGCGTAACCTGGGATGTTGGAATCGGGATCGCGGCGGCAGTACTTTTTGCCTACTCTTTTTTCATACGCAGACATAAATCACTTGCCACATTGGTGAGCGTATACATTGCGTTCCTTATTGCTCAAAATTGGGGGACGCCGCTCGCTCAACTGTTTAGCGGTGATCGGGTGATCTTTAGTAATGTGTGGATTCAGGGGAATATTACACCGTTTGTGGTGAAGGTTGGCTTGTTCGTTCTCCTGATGATTCTCTTGAGCACGTTTATGAAACTTGGGGGCAAGCGGGCTCGGTACGGCATACTCGAGGTTGCGGTGTATACCATCTGCCTGGTAGCTCTTACCATTGTGTATGCACTACTCCTGATGCCAGAAGGAATGCAAACGGCGATTGCTAGTGAATCGGTAGTTGTGAAGTTTCTACTAGAGTGGAAAGATTGGGTACAGGTGTTGCCGGTGTTTGTAATTGTCTACTTCGGCATCTACGGGGACGAAGAGAACTAGTAGGCCGCACAAGTAAGTGAGCTCATTGAAACAGGGGCTCTTTTTTGATATAAACGCTGTACGTCTGATATGAGGAATGGTATGAAACAAGGAAGAATGACGCGCCGAGCGGCGCAACAGCGATTCATGGGTTGGGTGTCTTGGTTGGCCGAATTGGCTTGCCTGTATGCAGCTCTTGACCGGATTGGCGTTGAGTGCGGCGAGCCTGCGCGAGAGCAGTGGCACGCACTACAAGAGCACGCGTTGCGCGATTTGGCGGTGTTCTGCGCCGATAACGGAACACACTGTCGCGATCTGCCGTGTAGCCAGCTGGTATTCCAGGTGCTCTACTGCTGGTTCGACTTCGAGGACGCCTGCGCAAGCGGTGATCATGAGAGCATTCAGCTCACTCACGAGATGATCATCTGTGCACTCAACTGCATCATGCTCCGCTGTTTGTATATTGAGCGAAGTATGCCGGGCGCTCGTGAAGCAGCAGCAGCTGCGTCTCGAGGAGAGGTGGCTGAGCGCATTGCGCTCCTTCGTGCTCTTTCGCTCGACGAGCGAAAGGAGCTCGCACTGTAAGAGGGCTCCGACTGCTGACGCGGTCGGGGCCTTTCCTCTTTCTATTTCCAGAGTATTTCGCTATACTCGACCGAGGTTAATTGGGGGCCGTTTCGCTCCAGGTCAACCCTGGGTCAATTTCGCTTCGCGAAATATACCCTCGCTCGTTCGCATAGCGGAATGCAAGCACTCCGCTGCGCTCACTTGCTTCGGGTCTATAGCTCAATGGTAGAGCAGTGGCCTTTTAAGCC
>CALBLZ010000119.1 GCA_937895715.1 uncultured Candidatus Berkelbacteria bacterium | reverse complement strand
CGTCTCTGCTCGACTTGTCAGTCTCGCAGTCAGGCAGGCTTATGCCATTGCACTCGACGACCGATTTCCGACCGGTCTGAGCCCACCATCGCGCGCCTCCGTTACTCTTTGGGAGGCGACCGCCCCAGTCAAACTGCCCGCCATGCAAGGTCCCGGCCGTTGTTACGGCTCGGTTAGACGTCAAAGAAAGCAAGGGTGGTATTTCAAGGGTGGCTCCACACGAGCTGGCGCCCATGCTTCAAAGCCTACCACCTATCCTACACATGCCGTCTCTAACGCCAATGCAAAGCTGCAGTAAAGGTGCACGGGGTCTTTCCGTCTGACCGCGGGAACCCCGCATCTTCACGGGGAATTCAATTTCACTGAGCCTATGCTGGAGACAGTGGGGAAGTCGTTACGCCATTCGTGCAGGTCGGAACTTACCCGACAAGGAATTTCGCTACCTTAGGACCGTTATAGTTACGGCCGCCGTTTACCGGGGCTTCGATTCAAAGCTTGCACCTCTCCTCTTAACCTTCCGGCACCGGGCAGGCGTCAGACCCTATACGTCGCCTTGCGGCTTCGCAGAGCCCTGTGTTTTTAATAAACAGTCGCCACCCCCTGGCTTGTGCCCCCACCCAAAGCTTGCGCTCTGAATGGGCCCTCTTCTCCCGAAGTTACGAGGGTAATTTGCCTAGTTCCTTCGATACAGTTCTCTCAAGCGCCTGAGTATGCTCAACCAGCCCACCTGTGTCGGTTTAGGGTACGGTCTATAATGGAGAGGCTATTTCCTGGAACCCGCACCCCCGCCCGCCCAATCCGATAAGGGCGAACAAAAGATTGGATCCGTCACTCATCTCCAGGCCCACGACTATTAACGTGGTTCCCATCGCCTACGCCTTTCGGCCTCGGCTTAGGGGCCGGCTAACCCTGCGCAGATTAACTTTACGCAGGAACCCTTGGGCTTACGGCGAGAGGGTCTTTCACCCTCTTTGTCGTTACTCATGTCAGCATTCGCACTTCCGATACCTCCAGCAAACCTCACGGTTCACCTTCACAGGCCTACGGAACGCTCCGCTACCGCTCAACATCGCTGTTGAACCCGCGTCTTCGGTGCATGGCTTGAGCCCCGTTACATTTTCGGCGCAGAGACCCTCGACCAGTGAGCTGTTACGCTTTCTTTAAATGATGGCTGCTTCTAAGCCAACATCCTGGTTGTCAGGGGATCTCCACATCCTTTCCCACTTAGCCATGACTTGGGGACCTTAGACGGCGATCAGGGTTTTTTCCCTCTCGACGACGGACGTTAGCACCCGCCGTCTGTCTGGTAGATATTTCTCTTCGGTATTCGGAGTTTGGTTAGGTTTGGTAAGTGGTTGAGACCCCCTAGCCCATCCAGTGCTCTACCCCCGAAGGAATTCGTCTACCGCGCTACCTCAATAGCTTTCGCGGAGAACCAGCTATCTCCAAGTTTGATTGGCCTTTCACCCCTAACCACAAGTCATCCCCGACTTTTTCAACAGGCGTGGGTTCGGTCCTCCAGTGCGTGTTACCGCACCTTCAACCTGCTCATGGCTAGATCACTTGGTTTCGGGTCTCATCCGTGCAACTTCGCGCCCTATTCAGACTCGCTTTCGCTCCGCCTACGCCTAACGGCTTAAGCATGCTGCACGAACGAACTCGCTGACCCATTATACAAAAGGTACGAGGTCACCTTGCGGCTCCCTCTGTTTGTAGGCATCCGGTTTCAGGTCTATTTCACTCCCCTCGTCGGGGTGCTTTTCACCTTTCCCTCACGGTACTCGTTCGCTATCGGTCGTTGAGGAGTACTTAGGCTTGGAGGGTGGTCCCCCCATGTTCAGACAGGATTACACGTGTCCCGCCTTACTCAAGGACCTTGAGCCTTTCTACCCGTACGGGGCTATCACCCGCTCTGGCCGGCCTTTCCATGCCGTTCCGGTTCTTAGCTCAAGGCCACTGGCCTGATCCGCTTTCGCTCGCCACTACTCACGGAGTCTCTGTTGATGTCCTTTCCTCCAGGTACTGAGATGTTTCAGTTCCCCGGGTTCGCCTCTCTTGCGAGATGACCCTTGCGGGCCGGGTTTCCCCATTAGGAAATCCGCGGATCAACGGGTGCTCACCCCTCCCCACGGCTTATCGCAGCGTGCCACGTCCTTCATCGCCTCTCAACGCCAAGGCATCCACCAAATGCCCTTCTCATCGCTTGATCGCTTTCCGCGTCAGGATCCTTGAGGCAGGAAACCGGCTAGATTTCCCGCCAACGCAGCGCCGCCGACGCACGACCAGGTTCCCCCGATCGATGGCCGCGCCATCCGGATCCAACTTCAAGACCAGATTGTTCGTTTCCGATCCAAAGCATCAGCCCATGGCGGTGCACCATCCCATACGAGGGAATGGCCCTCCATCGGCCTGCCGGAACAAATCCCGGCGCCTCAGATCGTCAACCTCTCTTCACAATGTCAGTTAGCCGCGGGGGATACCCCCGCAAGCCGCCCGAAGGCGGCGCACACGACAGCCGGAGCCGTCGCCGTGTCTCTCTTCTCAGGACGCCAGACCATCCGCGGAGCCGCGCCCAAAGCGCGCTCGAACGAAGATGGTGGAGCTGAACGGGATCGAACCGATGACCTCATGCTTGCAAAGCACGCGCTCTCCCAACTGAGCTACAGCCCCGGAACGCTC
>CALBLZ010000117.1 GCA_937895715.1 uncultured Candidatus Berkelbacteria bacterium | reverse complement strand
TCATCAGAGTTGCAGAAGATGCGAGTGGAACACTCATCCGCAATGAGTCTACCGTTCTGCCTACTGACACCAACTTTTCTGTAAACGTTACTGCAACGATCGTCTCCGATCTGAGTGCCCTGCGAATCACTGGCTCAACTGCTGCTGGCGGATTTGTTACCCTCACTGAAAATGGCACAGCAGTAGCCACAACAGTTGCCGGTGGAACAGGTGCCTTTGTGTTTCAACTTACCGCTGTAGACCCAGGTATTCACACGTATCAGATTTTTGCCACAGATAGTTCAAGCCGATCCACCTCACAAACCTCACTCAGTCTTTTCCTAATTGCAGGAAATCTGACAACGGCAAGTAACGTGCTTCTCTCATCTACGATGTCGTTAGACGCTGCTGAAATAACCCCAGGCCAGGAACTATTTATTTCTGGAGCAGCTACACCAAACTCCCAGCTCAACCTATTTCTCGAATCCCCCCTGCAAAGCTTTACTGTTCCTACTGGGGCCACAGGAGTATGGAGCTATACACTGAGCACAGCATTTACCCAAACACTTACCCCAGGAGAATACCGAGTGTACAGCGTGCTGCAGGATACGTTTGGGTATCAGAGCAACATTAGTAACACACTTAGCTTTACGGTACGCACAAGCGACCCCACAAACCCTGCGCCATGTGGTGACATCTCACGTGGAGACCTCAACTGTGACACACGGGTGAACCTTACCGACTTCTCAATTCTCCTGTTCTACTGGAACACCAACCAGCGACGTGGGGATATCAATAGTGATACCCGAGTAAACCTTACCGACTTCTCAATCATGATGTTCTACTATGGCAGCTAGCCTACCCGAGAAGCTTTACCGTTCGATGGCGGCGCAGGCCAAGCGTCGCCCGAGAGTTTTCTTTTCGAGCCTCGCATTAATCATCATGCTCCTTGCCTTTCCCACGCTCCTTGGGCAGGGTATCGGGCTAGATCGCTCAGCTGAGTTTTACTTTATCCCCCCACCCCAGGAATACATAGCTGGTGAAGACTTCGATTTTGAGGTTCGACTAAAAACTGGTGGGGCAGAGGTAAATGCCATGGGCCTTCACCTCAAGTTCAACCCAATCTACTTACAAATCCTTAACGTAACCACTGACAAGTCGTTCTGCGTGTTCTACACCGAGAATAGCTACAGCAATACCGCCGGCCTCATTCGCATATCTTGCGGCGCACCAAGCCCAGGATTTCGTGGTGATTCTATTGCGGTGCGCGTCAAGGCACGCACGGTAATTCCTGGGCGGGCTGAAATTCGGGTAGATGATGAGGTAAGCCAGATTTTGGCGAACGACGGAAAGGGTAGTAATATTATGAAGAGCGTGCCCTTGCCGCTGATTATTACTACCAAACAACTGTAACGATGCGCCGCCGCTTCGCCTTATTTCACCTAATCGCAGCCATAGTAGTTGCCATTCCGTTGGCAGCTTTTGTGCGTCAAGAACCAGTTCTTGCAGCCGCTAACCTGTACACCACCAATTCTTCCTCCGTTGATGCCGGAGACAACATCACCATTAATATTATGGTGAACACGGGTGGGGCTTCGGCAAATGCGTTCGACGCTACCTTTAGCTACCCTGATGCCCTATTCGATGGCGTGCGAGGAAGTTACTCTGGTTCAATCTGTACGCTTCCAATTATTCAGCCTGACCCTTCTGGCGGGACTGCAACATTCTCTTGCGGGCGCCCTTCGGGGTATACCGGTACTGGCCTAGTGGCTAGTATCGTTCTTCGTGCCAAGAGCACCGGAACTGCTGTGTTTAGTTTGAGTGGCTGTTCTGTGCTGGCAAATGATGGACAAGGAACAAATATCACGGGTTCTTGTGGGGGCAGCTCTACTACTATCAACGCAGCCGCTATTCCAACCCCAACTCCGACTCCAGGCAACACCCCAACTCCAACCCCAGGCAGCACCCCAACTCCAACGGCAACAGGTCGTACTCGCGTCACGCCTACTCCCAAGCCTAGCCCTACCCCAAGCGCACCAGCTAAGGTGGTGGAGCAGGTTAACCCAAATACACCCACACCAGAGGCAGTTGTTGGCGGCCCGGTTGCTACACTTGAACCCCCTACTCCGACACCTGAAAGAACAGAGCTGACTGAGGGCGAGGAAGAAACTGCACCAACCGAAGCGCGCTCTATAGGTGAATCCCTATCTGCCCTATTTGGCTCTCTTCGCGACATCAGTAAGGTTGGCGCAAACACCGGCGGATTAATCGCGCTGCTCATTACCGTTATCCCGTTCCTTGCACTCATCTTTGGAATCATGTTATTCGGATACCGCTTGTATAACCTAGAACGACGCCGGCGGCGTACCCTCGATCGATTATTCGAGATGGAACTAGCGGAACTTGCCGCACTTGAGGGTAAAATGGATCTACTGGCAGAAAAGGGTTCCAAGGGACGCGAGCAGTACCGTGAAGAATTCCAAAAAGCCAAGGAGAATATCCTGCGTCAGGTCAAACCTGAGTACGGTAAGCCAATCGACCCCGTCAAAAAAGAAGCACCAAAAACTGCCGAAGCCCCATCAGCCCAACCTGAAAAGAAATAAAGATGTCACAGTTCCCACCTAACTCGCTCGCCGACCAAATCGCCCAGCTGCAGCAGCGCCATGCTGATATGGTTCAGCAAACGCAGTCAGAAATCTCCCGCCTGCAGCAGGAGATGCTTCTAGGTGGTCAAACACAGCAGCTTCAGCAGGCCCTGGCCCAAGCAGAGCAGGAGAAGCAGATGTTGCAGCAGCAGCTCGTAGCAACCCACCAGCAGTACCAGGAACAGTACCAACAACTCTTAAGCAGCTTTGCCAGCCTTAAGCAGCCTCACGCCACTCCACAGCCATTCCAAGCCCCGCTAGAGGCCTTCGTACCACAGCCGCTTACCACCCCGGCACCTCAACCGATACATCCGGCGCCAACAGCAATACCGGCTCCAATGTTCACGCCTGTTGAATTCGCCCCTACTTCTTTCTGGAATACTGCGACTGCTCCTGTTGTGAATGTCGAGCCCGTCCCAGTTGTTGCTCCAAGTATGAATAGCTTCCCTGCTCAAGAAGACCCAACTCCAAAACGACGTCGAATGCTCTTTATCTTCAAGCGGGCTGGCAAAAAGCAGAAGCAGGTAGACACTGTGGCCCCCCTCATGACACCCGAGGTGTTGGCCGCGCAACCCACAGCTAAGGTTGATGGCATCCAAAAGAAAGAAAAGAAACGTGGCGGTTTCCGACGTGTCGCGGTGCGCTTCGCAGTATTTGCCCTCTTTATCTCAGGCGGCTACTTTGGTTGGAGCAAGTACCTTGGGCCAAACAGTGAGACTGGAAATGTTGCCGGTGTTCAGAGTAGTGCTACCCAAACAAGCACGAGCGAGCAAGAGCGCTACAAAGAGGCCTACGCCGACATCCCATTTGAGGAAACTGTTTGGGAAACACTCAAAGATCCTGACCTGGGCATCACCATTGATTGGCCGAAAAACA